>JBJTXE010000085.1:0-3542 GCA_046082075.1 Bacteroidota bacterium | reverse complement strand
ATCGTTCAGGAAAATGAAATGGCCTATAATCAGGGTGGTTCTACCTTCTGGTCATTGGGGGGAGGACTCGAATTCTACTACAATAACGTGCATGATAATAGCAGCATTTACGATATGACGGCCGTTCGGGTCGATGGAGGGCATAACAAGCTAAAGAACAATCGAATTCACCATAATGAGGCAGATAGGGAAGGAGCCATTCTTTGCACGATGGGGAATACCCTGATTGAGTCCAATTTGATTTGCAATAATTACACCTTGAACGGCAATTGCGGTGCTACGGATGGTGGAGGAGGAATTCACGTTGCGCACAACAATTCAGGGGTATGGGACAGTACGGTGTACACCATTCGGAACAATGTTATTGCGAATAACCATTGCGCGTTCAATGGAGGGGGAATTTATGTGTACGAATGCAAGGTAAATATTGTCAACAATCACATTGTCAACAATACTGCGGCTTGGTCGGGAGCTGCCATCTATTCATTGGGTAGTACGGCACGGTTGAATGTTCAAAACAACTACATTCATGGAAACGACTACACGCAATTTCATTCGCCTTACCAAATCCAATTTGGAGGTGCAGATAGTTTGAAATTGAACTATAATTGGATGGATGGAGATTTTGCTCATACCGTGTTGATGAATCCTGCGGTATCCTTTTTGGACGATACTTCGCACAACGTTCATGGAACCGATGCGCACCTCATGAATCCTACAACGGTGCCTGGATTAGCGGAAGATGCGCTATTGAAGAATTTTAACCTGACAGCCCAATCAACAGAGTTGATCAATATGGGGTCCATGAATTATACTTTTCCTTCTTCAACAGATTATTTGAGTGCGAATAGAGTGGTTGGAAACCTCGATATTGGGGCCTTCGAAGCCAGCTTTGGTGGCTTGAACGAATCGTGGACCGGGTTTCAAGTATACCCCAATCCTGTAGAAGATCGTACGTACATCAAGGGAGGAGAAGGGTTGGTTTATCAAGTCGTGGCACTCAACGGCTCCCTGGTATCAAACGGAGTAATTTCTACCGAAGGATTGGAGTTTGAAAACTTGCACCAAGGGATTTACTTCATCAAAATAAGTGGTATCTTTAACCAAGAAATAGCAATGCTAAAAATTATAAAAGTATGAAAACAGTTTTTGTAGGTCTTAGTATCTTGTTGGCACTAGTAGGTTATTCTCAAAGCAGTTTAACCGTTTTTAACAACGGCGGTCAGAAATTTTTCTTGATCATGAACGGCATCAAGCAGAACTCGGTGGCGCAAACGAATGTAGTGGTTAGCGGCATTAAGAATGGGGGTTATTCCGTTAAGTTGATTTTCGAAGACGGAAAAACCAAGGACATCGACAAAAATTTCTTTTTAGATTCTCCCCAAGATGTAACAACAAAAGTGGCCTTCAAAAAAGGCGTTGGTAAATTGCAATTGGTTAGTATGGTGGCTGCTTCCGGAACGGCTCCTGCTGGCTCCGTAACATACCGTCCGGATAATACGGCTGTTTACTCCGATGCTGTTACCACAACGACAACGACCACGCAAACGGTTACCACAGAATCTTCCTCAATATCTTCGGGTAATTCGAACGGTAACAACGGAAACGGCAACGGTAGTGTTGGGATTCAAATCGTTACACCAACCCCGGTTCCCAATGAAACCCCGACCAATCAAGGCAACGGTGGGGTGAATATACAGTTCAACGACCCCAATCAACAGCAGAATCTCAACATGAACATAGACATCAACGGGGTAGATCCCAATGCTCCCAACATGAACGTTAACATGAATGTGAACGGAACCAATTCCGGCACAACGCGCCCAGGTACCAATACCAACGTGAATGCAGGTACAACAAACAATACTTCAACGCAGCAGACCACGACCAATGGCGGAAATGTGAATGTCAACGTGAGCGGTAACGGAGTTAACCCCAACGTGAATACTACGGTTCCTGGAACCACAACGAATGTTAATATCAACGGTGGAACGGTACAAAATTCTTCCAATTCAACCGTCACCACCACCACTACGACTACGAATACCACGACAACTACGGTAAATGGGTCAACGAGCACCAACAACATCACAACTACCACGAATGCAGGAGGCACGAACAACGGTGGAACTTCGAACGGCCGCATGGTATGCTCTAAAACCTTGACGAACGTTGAAACGTTAAAAACAGAGTTGAATGGATATTTCTTTGAAGATGATCGGGTGGATGCGCTTAAAATCTCTTTGAAAAATAAATGTTTGTACGCTGCGGATGCCGTTAAAGTGATGGATTTATTCACGTTTGATGCGAATCAACTGGAGGTAGCGAAGTTTCTTTCCGACCATTTATTGGATTACGACAATGCGTCGAGTCTTGCGGCTAAGTTCAGCTTCGATTCTTCCAAAATGGAGTACATGGAGTATGTTGGGAGGGAGTAATTTCTAGCCATAGGATTTTCCAAAATTTTTCGAAAATACCAACTTATTAAAAGAACCTTGCCGCGAATGTTTTCCTATCTTCGCCGCGAACTTTAAACTTTTAATTATGAAAAAAATGTTGGCCATTTTGGCTTTTGGACTGATGTCCTTTGGTGCTCGAGCACAAGTAGTAGTAGACGGTACAAATATCAACGATTTGGATATTAAGTATTGTGAATTGGTTGGTCAAGCAAAATTCCTTAGCCTTACCAAAATAAAAGTATTCGTAGACTACGGACAAGATTTTTCTTGGAAGCAACAAACCATTAAAAATGCAGCCGGTAAAAATGCTGCCTTCAATAGCATGATTGAGGCCCTAAACTTCATGGATGCCAACGGTTGGGAGTTCGTTAACAACTACTTGATCAACAACAATGGTGAACTTATTTATAAGTTTTTACTCCATAAAAAGGAAAAGTAACATCGTTTACGTTATATAGGTTTTGAAGTCCCTCCTTTTCCGGAGGGATTTTTTTTTGGCGAAAATCTTGAGAAATTAAACCAACGGTTTGCGTGCAGGCGCTAGTAGCCCTGTGTTGCGCCTGTGGCAGGGCTATGGCGCTTACACGCTGTTATAACCAAGTTAATCTAAATATTTATTAATTAAATGAATGGGCAAAGCTACCGGTTGTCCACCAACTACTAATTCCGTATAGTACAAAGTGGTTATTCCAACAACTTCGCCGAGGCTATTAATTAAGGGCCCTCCACTTGATCCTGGGCCAATTTTAGCATCAAAAAACACTACTCTTTGACTTGATTGAGGTGTCTTACGAATAGAGTTTACGATACCTTTAGAAATATAAATATTTTCACTAAACACAGTTGACTCTGGTCGAGGAAAACCAACAGCCAGTACGCTCTCTCCAGGTGACACAAAATCAAATTCACCCATTGTAAAAAACGGCAAATTTTCTTTTATATTAAGTATTACAATGTCTTCAAAATCGTCTATTTCAATAAAATCTACATTAAATATTTGTTCATTATTGTCTTTTATTTTTAATTCATCTTTATTAGCACCTTCAATTACATGCTTATTCGTTACAATTTTATTTTTAGAAA
>JBJTXE010000084.1:0-5056 GCA_046082075.1 Bacteroidota bacterium | reverse complement strand
TGCAGCCCTTGCGCATTTTTCTGAAGAAATGAACATACCCGTCCGTTTTTATCGACTGCCGTGATGGATTCGGCGCCTCGAGAAAGAAACTCGAACGAGAGGTTTCCTGTACCTGCACACAAATCCAATACCTTCATGCCTTCGAAATCAAAGGTGTTTTCCAGGATGTTAAACAGCCCTTCCTTAGCAAAATCAGTGGTAGGTCTGGAAGGGAATCCCGGAGGAACGCGAAAGGTTCTCCCTTTGAGTGTGCCTGAAATAATTCTCATAGAAAGGGTTTAACGCATGTGTTAAATTCAATGGATTCAAGCAGCTTAATTTTCTTCAAGTTTTCTTGCAACGTTTGTACCGTAAGGGTAGAACAAAACCCAAACAGATTGCACGTAACGTTGTCCAGTTTTTTGTTTTGCCGTGTTATTACATTGAGGAGGGTGTATAAAACATCCTCGATCGAATCATAGGCATGTACGTTTAAATAGTAAAGTTCACGATCGTTGCGTAAAGAAAAAATAAAATGGCCCTTCTCAATGACCATATCCATTTGTAAGCCTCCTTTTTTGGAATCAGCCAATATTTCACCTACAATGGATTGGCTAAACTGTTTATTAAAGTGCATGCGTAAAAATCCATTCAACCAGAGGGGGACTTCATAGATGAGCTGAATGTTTAAGGACTTATTCGAGTATTCCTCTACTTGATAATCCTTGCTTGACGCACCAAACATTCGTTCCCAATAGGTGTCTTTACATTGTGGGTCGTAAACGGAAAGGGGAATGGTCAGCATTTTCCTACTTATGTTCCAATGTTCGAACTCGTTTGCGTGTAAGAAATGACTGTCCGTTTCTTTTTTCAAGAATGCTACAATTTCTTCGGAAATTAATCCCGGAGTTGTGGATTTGATCTCGTAAGGTATCGAAGGCGATGCTTCCTGACCTGCCTTAATCAAGTAGATATTTTTCTCGAAATAATAAACTTTATGTAAGGGCTGCATGGTGCAAATCTACCAAAATTTAAAGTAACCAAATTTTAATCCTTCAAGGCTTTTTTTTTGCACCTTTGGAGGTGGAATTTACACTCAGTCAACATGAAGCGCTTCAAAGGTTCCAGCAATTTGAGAAGGCTAATCATCCTAATAAGTGTTTCATTTTACAAGGCTATGCTGGTACAGGTAAAACGACGTTGGTAGCCCATTTGGTAGCTACCTACCTTAAAGAACGCAAAAAAATAAAATTAATGGCTCCAACGGGTAGAGCAGCTAAGGTTATGTCGAATTATGCCAAAATTCCCGCATCTACTATCCACAAACAGATTTACTATTTAAGTGACGCACTAGAGGGCATGGGTTTGATGCGTGCGAAGAACATGCACCGAGATACGTTGTTTGTGGTCGACGAAGCCTCCATGGTTGGTATTGATACCATTGGTAAGGAGGGGGATCTTCTTGGGGATCTTATGGAGTATGTGTTCTGCGGTCAAGATTGTTCATTGATGTTGGTGGGAGATCCTGGACAGTTGCCACCTGTGGGTCAATCGAGTTCACCTGCCTTGAGTCCAGCATACCTTGAACTTAATTTTCCCTCCTTGAGGGTATTTTCTTTCACACTTCGGGAGGTTGTTCGGCAAGCCTCGAGTTCTCAAATCGTTCAAAATGCCACCAACATACGCCTTTCTACCACGTTTAAACCTCCTTTTTTTCAGAAGGTTGGGGCTGAGGTAATACGATCGTCAGGTCTAGAACTCATGGATCATTTGCAATCAATACCTTACACGGACATGAATTCATTTGTCCTTTTAACGCTATCCAACAAAAGGGCTGATTCTTGGAACAATGAAATTAGGAAGCGGCTGTTTGGTTATGAGGAGTTCATGGAACGTGGTGAGCTGTTAATGGTAGTTCGCAACAATTATTTTTGGGCAGCTGAACGAGAAATGGGACTTATCGCTAACGGTGAAATGTTACAAGTGAAAAAGGTACTACGTGAGGAAGAATGTTATGGTTTTTCCTTTATCCATGTGGACGTGGAGAATTTAGATGGAGAGGCTTTCACGGTTATTTGTTTTAAAGAAACGGTTAATTCAGGTGTTCCAAATTTACCAAGAGAGCGGCAAAAGGAATTGTTTTTTGAAATCGAGCAGGATTTTGTTCAAGAGAAAAACAAGCGTAAACGATATCAAATGATAATGAAAAGCCCTCATTTCAATGCTTTGCAAATAAAATATGCTTATGCCATTACAGCGCATAAATCACAAGGAGGGCAATGGGAATATGTCTTTATTGATTATTCATTCTTGCCGGAAACTATGGAGATGAAAGGGTATTTGCAGTGGTTATATACCTGCATTACCAGGGCCACGAAAAAAGTATTTTTATTGAATTTTCCGGATGAATTTTTCGCCTAGTCTTTTATTTTAGGCAATTTAACCGATTTTTCGCTTACCCTGTATTTGGATGTATTGTAGGCGTCCTCTATTTCGTCGATGAAACGTTTGGCTTCGGAGGCTGGGAGATATTTGGCCGCATTAGCAACGAGTTCTTTCTTGAGTTGAAGGACCAGCGTGCGGGTTCTTAGCAAGGAAAGGACCTCATTACGACTGATTTGATAACTTTTCATGAAGGATTCAACTGAAAATGCTGGGGTATTTAAATTGGAAACCACGGGGTCGGTGGTGCTAATGACATGAATTTGAAGGCTACGGTTAATTTTTAACTGAACTCTTGACTGCCTAAGAGATTTAAATGCATCGGATTCTCGCGAAATGCGTTTTTCCTCCGCGTTGTTACCTGGGTATCCTGTTAATTCTGCTTGGATTGGATCCCTAAGTATGATGCTGTCTTGCCACTTTCCAATGCCATGACCTTCCAAATCAAAGGAAATAGGTAGGTGGTTTTTTTTAAATTCTCCAAAAAGACGCTGAAAAAAAATACTATCCTTTGATGAGAAAATGGTGCCGTTGAATTGGTAATCATCCGGAGAAAAGATGTCTTGAAACTTAACTTCAAAATCCGCATCGTAGAATGGTTCGGCATCAACCATGGAAACATGCATCATAATTTCATCGGATTTGTTTCCTTCAAAGTCCTCTGGAATGGAGAGTAAGCGAACTTGGATTAATTCAACGCTGTCGTTTCCCGGAAACGTTAGGTTTTGGGTGAAAATATCGAAGGTCGTACCGTCGGAAAAAGTGTACAAACCATCAAGAACGGTGTAGGGTAACCACTGCGTGCCAAGAACACTCTTGTATTTACTGTACAGGTCAAGATGCGCATTATAGTCGTTGGCAAGGGCATAGTAATCTTCCGTTAATGCATCCACAATCGCCAATGTTTCATCATAAGCTCCATAGAGTTCTACGAGATCCCATTGTTTTTTATTTTTTGCTTTTTTACGCGCTTTTGTGGTAGGTTTCGCATCTTTTTCTTGTCCTAATTGTATTTCTTTGAGGCGTTGTTTTTCTTCCTTTTTCATGCGATTATTGGTTCTGTAATCTTCCTTGTACAGGTCTCCTAATTCGCCTTCTTTTTGGTTAATTGCCGTCTCAATTTCACCAAGTAATTGCTGTGCTGCCTTCAGCTGGGGGTCAAGTCCCTCCTTTCCGTATAGTTGATTTTTCAGGTCAAGAAAGGTTGCCTGATATAAATCGTTGAGAATTTTCACAAAGGTATTCCCTTTCGAAAAGGTGGAGTCCGGCGTCAAGAAACGCGTGGATTCAGATCCAAACAAGGGGTATTGTCGGTTGCCTTTTTCCACAATTACAGTCGTTTGGTTATTGCTGTTGTACCCCCATACATCAAAATGCACTTCCGTATTTTGATTTTTTCCATAGGTATACATTGATTTTTCTGTAATACGAAGCGTTTTTAACTCATTTTTCTTTTCGCCTTCAAGTTTCACTTCATATGGAAAGAGGCCTATTGCTTTTGGCAGACCCTTGTTCCATTCACCGTTCTCGTCGCGGTCGCGTTCACGTAGCAAACCTTCCGTGTAACTTCCATCGCCGGCAGCCATTAGAATGCTTACAAAACGGTTCGATCTACCGCCTAATTGCAGGAACAATTGTTGTGTTCGTTCGCTAATGGACTGATTGACCGCTTTCTCTTGTGCTTCGAAAAGTTTTTTGCAGTCAACGCCTTTAAAGGAACCTTCCATTTGTGCCAGGAATAAACGCTCATTGAACGAAACATTCGTCTGCAGTATGGGACTTACATCGTTGTTGAGCAGAAAGTCATAATTCTTGCCTCGTTGAAATTCGTCCGGTAATTCCTGGAACAAGTAGAAGAAATATTTCGAAAGCAGAGGGAGTGATTTGAGTGAGGCTCCATCACGGTAAAGCGCTATCTGGCGGCACATCTCATAGAGGGCTGTTTTATTACAAGCCTCTGTTAGAATCCCTTTAGAGGAACGACGCAACGTTTCATTGCGGATGACCAAATACGTTGGTTCAATGATCAAAATCTTATCGATGGAATCGTAATTGATTTGCCCATCTTCCAATTTCACTAAGGGACCACTGTATTCAAAAGCCTTACCAATGTGTCTTTCTAAGATTGGGCTTTTCCTAACCGTGTGAAAAAGGTAGGCTTTTAGCTCCGGTGTAAGTTGTTGATCTGCTTGTGACCAAGCAAGGTTTAAACAAAGTACCGTAGATAAAGCCCAGAAAATCTTTGGCACAAAGCAGTTTTATTTGGTGAAGTTTAGCCTTTTTCCTTGAAAATCTATGAAATAAACCCCCTTTGGAAGGTTCGTTACATCGATGGAATTCGAATAAACTCCTTCTGTCTGTGTTTGTCCTAGTTGATTCGTGATTCTATATGGAGTACCATTGCATATTCCTTTAACTTCGAAAGAGTTTTGTGCTGGGTTTGGGAAAAGCAATAGTTCAGAAATAGAATTTTCTTCAATTCCGACAAAGGTGGTTGGTTGGTCCTTGCTTAAAATAAGCGTGCTGCTGTTGGCGAATAACGGGGAGTTGACGGTTACCGTCATGGTAATGAAAACAGGTAAATTACCAACGGTAAAATCGTAGTATTCGTAAACATCACGAATAAAAGTTACAG
>JBJTXE010000083.1:0-5913 GCA_046082075.1 Bacteroidota bacterium | reverse complement strand
CCGCATTGGCCTCTGGAAAAGTGTTGGCCGTTTCTTGGTCTGGAAGACCTTATCTATATTATCACCCTATGGGTGTTGGCGAGAATCTTGGTGCCTGCATTCGCTTGTCACAAAATAATACCAATGCCTATTTAGCCTCTACCTTGGGGTATTTTCAGCGTTGGATTCATATTTCACAATTGGGCGACCCCTCTTTAAGAGCCCATTATGTAGAAGAACCCAGCGATTTGGTGGTTTCTACCCAAAACGATGGAACCTTGCAATTAACTTGGAATCCACCAGGCGTTTCGGTCGATGGGTTTCATATTTATCGTCATGCGGCAGGGGTAGATTCTTGGACAAAACTGACCAACGCTCCTATCTTGAGTACTTCTTTCAGCGATCTATCGTTACCCGTAGGGGGTTCTTATACGTATATGGTTCGGTCTGCTCGTAAGCAGACTACAGGTAGCGGACGCTATTGGAACCAAAGCCTAGGCATTCAAGGAGTAGGAAATTCAACGTTATCCCAAGAAAATGCTGTAGAAAACACTCTCAGCATTTGGCCTAATCCTTCCAATTCCATGTTCTACTTAAGGGCACAGGAAGGTCTTCAATTCAGGGTGTATGACGCCCAAGGAAGAACAATGATGCACGGGATTTCCAAAAATGATATCACTGAAATTGACGCCAGACCTTGGAATCCTGGAGTTTATTTAATCAGTGTTGGAAACAGTATTATACGCCTCGTAAAAAGTTAATTCAATCCTATCTTCTTTTTCAAGTCTGTGCTAATTCCCGCTCTATTCAAGTAAATGTTGATTGTTTTGTACCGGAAGTAAGCCTCCGAAACATATAAATAACCCTTAGGATAGTTATTGGTTCCCCATGAATTTTTGACGAGCAGGTATTTCGTGCCATTCTGATCCTTGTACAAACCTACAATATGCATTCCATGGTCGTCGGTGGTAGTTTTGTTGTCGTACCCTTTTTGTCGCATCTCCACAGTAATGGTTTGTTCTTTCCCTGGGGTAAGAAAAGCGTTGGAGGTGCGGTCTGCTCCTGCATCGTTAAAATTGCGGTTGTCTCTGCCCGAAACTTGAATGGTGTTCATGTCGGAGGGAACCAAAGCGATACCGTTTTTGAAACTGAAACCTTTTTCAGAAACATCAGCGCCCCAGGCTAAGGTATATCCGCCTGCAAGTGCATTTTCTACCGTAGACATGAGGTCGTCCAAGCCTACGTTGTAAGAATCCCCCCAGTTGTAATTGTCAGGAATGGCTAATTGGCATTTTGAATACGGAGCATGGTTGGTGAATGAGGTGAGAGAAACGTATTCGTCCATGTTGAGCCCAATGCTTGATGCATAACTTTGAGGCGTATATTTTTTACCTTTCCATTCGAACTCCTTGATGTCCTTGCCAAGGTAAGCATCTAGAATACCATTGATTCCTGATTTCCAATTGGAGCTGATTCCGTTGTTGTTGCCAAGGGACTTCAAAAGTCCTTGCATAGCACCGTTTTATACTTCAAAGAATTCTGAATGGTCGTAGGCATCGGTAGCATTTAATCCACTGTAAATATCATAAGGAACAATCCCGTGGTTTTTGATAACCCAGGGAATATCATGGAAAGCTCCCCCTTCTCCAAAATTGATTTTTCCATCCATTCGAATGAACTTGTCTGCCTTATTCTCATACGATTTTCTCACCACAAACATTTCTGATAGAGGATCTGCTTTGCCTCCTTTTCGTATTAACTCCGATTCAAAAAAGGAGAGTCCCGAAAAACTCCAACACGTACCTGTTTTACCTTGACTCTGCACGGGTGTAGCATCCAAGTGGTAGACTTTGGTGAACTGATACGAACTTCCTTCAACATTCGTAGGCGTTTGACCAAGAACTTGAAACGAGAATGCAAGACCAAAAAGTAAGGTATATTTCATATTATGGTTTTAATATCCAACAATCGATAGAAGCATTGTGTGCTTTATTAACCACAGGGATTAATCCTTCTTGCGTAAACGCTGCACCAATAGAAATTTTGTAAAGTACTCCTTCATGCAGTATTTGAGGGTCAAAACCTAAAGTTTTAAGCTTTGTAACATAACGGTTGGCGTTTTCACTGTTAGCAAAACATCCAGCAATTAAGTACATAGTGGCCGGAGTAATCACTGGATCATTTGAATTTTCGTAACCATTAGCGTCACTCTTTGCTTCATCTTGCAGGATGTTCTTCCCGGGGGTTATTTCAGGGTTTACCTCTAAGTTTTTCAATGAATAACTTTCTGACGAAACGGCTGAAAAATGGTAATGGCCCTTATTAGATGTTTCAAGTGGATTGAAATCACGGTACGAAATCAAACCTGATTCCAAGGCAGGAGTTTTTACAGGAATCCAATAGGAATAAAAAGCTATGGGTAAAATAACTGCAGCGGCCGCTGCATATTTCAACAACTTGCTTCTTTCAACTTTCATTGGAATTTGTGAAGTGGTTATTTCCAATTCCTCGCTAATAGTTGGGATAAACTCAATTAATTCTAAACCAAACGAGGCAAGTAATAAGTTAAAGGAACGGTCTTGTTCGAATTGCACATTTCCTTCTAAATCCTTCCAGAAAAAACCGATGCTTTCTAAATTCAATCGGTGGCCCTGATCGATGCGCTGGTTCCATTCGATCACTTGTTGCCGAATCATGGATTCACTCTCCAAGTAACTTAAGTTGTTTTCGGAGGAACAATATTTAATTAATTGTCCATCGTTATCGTTCAATTTTAGATTAAACGACAATTCTTTAAAGGGAGGTGTAGCGGTACCTTTTTCAAAATCAAAACGGGCAGATTTTGTTTTAACAATAAAGCCTCCGAAGGAAGGAATAATCACACATTCATGGGTGTGTAGCAACGAAAACACTAAACGGTCAATACTCTTCATTGATCAAAAATACGAATTAGTAGAATATTATAAAAACATTAAGAATGAATAAGCCTTAATACCTTTTCAACATCCTCAGGACAGTCAATGTTCGGAGTTTCAATCAAGGTGGAAGCGGTGTAAATTCGATGTCCCGCATAAAGCCACCTCAATTGTTCAAGGGACTCGCTTTTTTCCCATTCACAGGAGCGAAGTTGGCTTATTTCCCTTAATGTAGTTGCACGGTAAGCATAAAGCCCGATATGTCGATACGAAATAACCTTTGAAGGATAAGCATTCGATGGAATGGCATTTCTGCTAAAACACAGGGCTTCTCCATATTGGTTAGTAACCACTTTCACACGGTTAACATTATGAAGATCAGCCTCGTCTTTTATTGGAATAATCAAGGTTCCAATAGCAACTTCGGGGCGATTAAAAAGTTGGATGAGTGTCGACAATTGTTCATGTTGCACCAATGGTTCATCCCCTTGAATGTTGACAATGACCTCCATGTCGGTAAAGTTTTTTGCGACTTCTTGGCAACGTTCCGTTCCGGTGGTATGTTGCGTACTCGTCATTACGGCCTTGCCGCCAAATCCAAGTACATGGTTTAGTATGCGTTCATCATCCGTCGCTACCACCAAATCCGTTAGTTGTGGGCATGCAGATGCTCCTTCGTAGACCCGTTGAATCATCGATTTTCCTTTTAAATCGATCAGGGGCTTACCAGGAAAACGGCTTGAGGCATAACGTGCAGGAATAACACCTAGGACTTTCATTAAAATTTCATTGCGAGTTGTACCAGGAAGTTTCTCGGTGCTTGTATATCTCCAGGCCGGCTGGTAGTTTCTGTGTTAAATACGTTATTGGCGATGAAGGATGCTTTCAATTTTTCCGTGCATTGGTAGCTGATTCGCGCATCAAAGGTAATGTTACCTTTGTTGTACACTTGACGGTACTCCTTTAAACCGGGAAGAATAAAAGTGTTGCCTGCAATTGGATCCTCGAATACCTTATCGATGTTGCGCATGTGGCTGTTGTACCGGTTCGAAATTCCAAATCCCCATTTTTTATAAACGGCCTCAATATCGGCTCGAACTAAATGCCGGAAACGGTATTTTAAAATATTGGTGCTGTCAGAATTGTACACGGTATATTTCGGGTCAGCATTTAACGAAACAGGGTTCATGTAGGTATATCCAATGAGTGAAACAACTTCTACGTCGCCAATTTTCCCCATGCTATTGAAAGACAACTCAACTCCTGTAATTCTTGCTTTTTCTACGTTTTGAGCACCAAACCCAATAATTTGCTGAATCGTGTAGCCATAGGTTTGTTGAATATAAGATAATTCTGCTTGTCCTTCTGGGGTGTAAATGTCAATAGAATTTCCATTTTGAGGGTTGTAAAACCCAAAGGAAAATTCAATCATATTGCTATAATTGTTGATGAAACCTGCAAGATCAATCATCCCTTTCCAATCGCCCATTTTCACCCCTTGCTTAATTCCGAGCTCTGCTGCCCAACCGGTTTCTGGAGTTAGATTCGGATTCGGGAAAATATTTAAGGCTCCTACCGAGGTACTGGTAAATCGCTCTCCAACCGAAGGATACCGAATTCCTTGTCCAACAGATGCGCGTAGGTGCGTATACTTTTTCAATTCGTAGTGCGCCCCAGCCCTGAAAACCGGATAAAAAGGCAAGGTAACTGCCCCAAGTTTAAAATCGGAATCGCCCTGTTTTTTGTCCATGGTAAAGTACTCCGCCCGCATTCCTGCCGTTAAATCGAATTTCCCAAGGTGCTGTTCAAATTGTGTGTAGGCAGCAGCATTAGAAGCTTGGTGGTCCCCAAATAGGTTGGAAAACACGACGTTGTAAGAGTAAAAAGCTCCAGATATTAGGGTTCCACCCGATTTAAAATTGTGTTGAAATCCATAATCACCCGTATAAACGATGGCACCATTGCTTTGTTGACTGTTGCTGATGTTTTGGTTGGTAGTTAAGTAAGCTCTTGATTTAAACGTGTGTTTATTCTTGAACCGATCGATGTATTTAATATAGGGATCAATGAACAAACGATTTGCGATGTTGTAGGTTAAGGTTGAAGCAGGATTCGCGGTATCCGCACCCCCACTTGGTGTATAACCTTGGTCTGCGTGCTGCCAAATTATAAAACTACCGGTTTTATGGTATTGGTAGTTAAAACTAATGCCTGCTTTTAACCGTTCTATTTTGACCGGTCTAAAGTATAGGGTTCCGCTTACTCTTCCTCGGGTTTCCGTTTCTCCTTGCCGATAACCTTGATCGTTATAGAAAACGGTCGAAATTGTGTAACCGGTTTTCTTGAACATTTGACTTCTAAAAAATTCTATTTGCTGGTTCATGGGGTTGAATCGTTGGGAGCTGTCCGGCCCCCACCATTTCATGGACTTTCGTTTAGGGGCATCGTAAATCCCTGCTTGTACTTTGAGTTTAGTCTCTGGGACCAAGCCAGGTTCTTTTTCCGATAAGGCAATCACTCCGTTCAGCGCACCACTTCCGTAGAGTACCGATGAAGCACCTTTAATAACCTCAACTTGCGATGCTTGTTCGATTGGAATAGCATTCCATTGCGCATCACCAGCATAACCAGAAAGTAAGGGCATCCCGTTCCAGAGCATCATAACTCTACTACCTGCTCCGTAGGCAAAACCTGAACCTCCTCGAATACTTACTTGACCGTCCATGGTAAATACGCCGGGCGTTTGTTCAACGGCCTGTTCCAAGCTCACCATCCCTTTGTTTTCAATGAGTCGTGGTTTAATAACCTCTAGAGAAATGGGTATTTCTTCTATGGCTTGTGCGCGTTTATTGGCTGAAACCACAACGGTTTGTTCCGTTTTTTCATTGACCCCCATGGAAAGTGGATAGTTTCCGGCAGCGGTAATCAACAAGGTATCGGTTTTATACTCGAGCAGCGTAAAAATCAGGGTTACGGGGAAGGAGCTTGCGTTAATTTGAAATTTCCCTTCAGCATCCGT
>JBJTXE010000082.1:0-6593 GCA_046082075.1 Bacteroidota bacterium | reverse complement strand
TTGATGGATCTGGACCGAAATCCCCCATTCAGGAATGATTTGTTCGTTGTCGCCGTCAATGGCCCGATCCGAACTCACGGAGTCTTGAATTGTTCCACCTTTGGTATCATAACGGTAAATCACCCAACTCGCCGTATCGGCCGCATTGCCCGGAGAGCTTGGCGTGTAGTCCCTGAAACGGCACTCAAAGTATCCGCCTTTCAGGTTCAAGGGGTCTACCACCTTAATGTTGACCGGTCCTTGACCGTAATCGTATTCA
This sequence comes from Bacteroidota bacterium, assembly GCA_046082075.1. Classification (GTDB taxonomy): domain Bacteria; phylum Bacteroidota; class Bacteroidia; order Flavobacteriales_D; family Crocinitomicaceae; genus UBA952. The sequence continues at coordinate 6,334 of JBJTXE010000082.1, read as the reverse complement.
GGCTCCGCCATGAAACCATCGTTAACAATCGTATTCAAGGTAGCGTCGGTGAACTCCAAAGAGCGGTTACCGTTACCGTAACCGTCCAAACGGGTAATGCGAGGCGTTGAACCGTAACTGATTATCTGGTACGTTCCGTCCGCTTCCGGCATCGGGTTGTGGGGAACTGCCGGAGTAGAACCAATAGCAGTACCATCAAAATTCAATCGTGAAGAAATGTAAGGGATTTTTTGTCCGTCAAGGAATAATGCATCGTTTGGATCGTATTTCTTGAACTGATTGTAGGCATATGCTACCGCAACATAGTAATATGTTTTATGATTAACCAACCTTCTAGCTCCTTGTGCAAATGCATCTTCCAATATTTGGAAAGAATGACGAATTCCTTTGTTTTCTCCGTCCACTTTCTCAACAGGTACTGAAAATCCTAAGGCCTCGTCAAACTCAAAATTGATGATTCTTGAGATGTTATTCTTGATGTCGCACTGAGCCACTAATCGAGCCTTGGTCGGATCGGCAATATCCGCCACGGAAACATCTTGATTTTTCAATTGGAAAATTTGATACCCTTCGAAACGGTATTTACGGTCCACGTTAGGATCTGGGATGTTGATTTCATCAATTTCCTCGTACGCTTCTTCATAGTTATTGGAAGAAATTGGGTTTTCAATCATTAAAATCAATTCTTTATCCAACTCTTGGATGGTCAATTTAGGCGCGTCCGGAGGAGAAAGAATTTTAAAACAAGCGTCGAACAATGCCTGCGCTTTCGTATCTGCTCTTTTCATGGCTTCAACCGATGCCATTAAGGATCCTTCCGTGCTTCGTCCATAAACAATACCCACCGTGATATTATTCACCGCTCCTGGTTTAAGGGTGAACGGTCCAGCAGACTGAACAAAACGTCGGTCACCAGCAGGGTTGTTATTCGTGGATTCATCCCATCCATTCGGATATTGAGCTGACATGTCGGTACCCGCTGTTGACCAATGCAATGGGTCAGAAGTACCTGGGAACATATAATCGGATAAAACACCTGGAGTACTACCAAGACCCCCGTAGTACATTTCTGATCCGTTGGCCCATTGACCTTCCATGAAATTGTAAAATTCTGCAGCGGGTCCTGGATCGTTGTAAGGATAAGCAGACGTGGAAGTATAGTACGTAAAACGACGCATACCAAAACGCTCATTGTCAATGATTCCATCTGAGTATCCAATACCGATGCCTTTGTAAACGATACCGTTATTCGCTAAGGCATCAACAACCGTTGGCACCACCATGGTTTGCGTAGCATTGTCGAAATAAGGGCCTGGGTTGTCAATAGCATCGGCATCTTGGTATGGTCCTTCAAAGAAATCGCATCCGATTGATGGTGGATTCGCACCGTAACCCAATTTTCCTCCGTCGTTCTCGTCGTTCAAATCACCATTGTACATGTAACCAAGACCTCTTGAAACGTCACAACCCGCATAATCGTCGGCGTAGTTACCAACATCCGCATCAAGATACTGGGCAAAATAGGTGTTGTACAAGGTTTGTGTACCTCGGTTAATCAATTCATAGTTGTAGAATGTCATTCGGTTTACCTCATCGTTCGTAGCGAATGAGAAAGCCTGTGCTCTAATTTCCATTCCGATAGGGTCACCGTTGGTTTCAGTGTGAATGTTTCCTTTGTCATTGAAAACCCACCAGTGTGTTTCATCGCCGAATAATGAAATCCTACGGTCAAACCCACACTGAATATCATCACGCCCTAAGATATCGTCGTACCAAGGGTGGTCGCCGTTATCCGGGTTGTAATTTCCGTCTTGGTCACGATCGTAGTAAGGAGCCAAGAAATAATCTTGGCCTTTGGAAATATCTCCATGGGCAGGCCAATTGTATATCCGGTTCAATTCTTCGTTGGAAGGGGCTTGAACGTCATCGCATTCCGTCGTAATTCCTGCCTGGCACTCCCACCAAATATTAAAACGAATCACCTCGGCTTTGCGAATGGTGTAAAATTGGTCATAAGCAATACATTGGTCTGGATCAATGTTCGCTTCACCGAAATCACGGATGGCATCATCCCCAACAGGAAACAAAGGATTATAATTCCCCGTTCCAGCAGTAACGGATAAAGGTCCAGGCCAAAAGTCGTTCCCTTGGCGATAGCGCAATGCCGCAAGCTTTAACTGACCATTTACATCGGTTCCTCCCATCCACAATGCACCGGCAAAGATGGCAAAACGGTTACTTCCTTTGGGAACCTCGTATGCTGCAACGCCGTTTTGACGGTTTTGAAACATGGAACCTCCTTGTTCAATCAAAGCACGCACGTCATTGAATTCCATGATGTACTTTGCCGTTGCCGGGCTACAATTCGCTTTAGGTTTACCCGGCTTTTTATTTTTATCATTAGGCCCGTAGTACGCTAACGCATTCGTGCCTAAAAAAGCTACAGCCAATAACGACGCAATGAATTGCTTTTTCATATGATAGTTCTAATTAAATTTTAAAAATCGTACTTAACCCCTAAACGAATCGTTCGAGGCACACTAATATTGAACGGATTATTCACCTTCATGGCGTAGTAGTCACGGAATGCTTGCTCATCGGTTTGGTTTTGAATCGAGGTTTGGCTTGCCGCAGCCGCAAGGTATCCATCATCGTCCCAGTTGCCAGTTGCACGGTAAATACCAAGTACGTTGAACTGGTTGAATAAATTCGTTGCACGAATGTAAATGTTCAAATTGGAAACCTTTTCCTTGTCCTTACCCTTAGCATCTTTGGATTTGTGCGTGATTGTTAGGTTTTTGTCTAACTGCATATCCAGGCGATACGTCCAAGGCATTCTAGAGCCGTTTACGGTGCCGCTAATACCTGCATTCAAATTACCAATACCTTCATCGGTTATGAATGTTTGTGCAGAATACGGATAACCAGAATTGATGTTCGTGAAGATATTCAATCCTGTATTTTCCAACAATTTAAAGTCGCCTATGGTAGGACCGTTGTAATCTTTCCCTTCCCCGTAGCGGTAATCGAAGGTGATGGCAAAGGCGTGACGCTGATCAAAACTGTAAGGGAAGATATTTCTTAAATTCGGTATTCCTGCGTTGATAAAAGCCGCCATTGAAGTTGCATCAGAACCGGTGCCGTCAGCAAACTGCAGCGTATAATTGGCGGTCATACGAACGTTGCCTGTTTGGCGCAAATCATAGGCTATGGTCATACCTTTAACGGTTCCAAAATCGCGGTTACCGAATGTTTTATACGAAGCAGGATAAGCCATGAACATGTTAATCAACTGCACATTGTTCCTCTGTTCGCGGTAGAAAGCCGAAATCTTCAAAGAAGATGTTGGTCCTAGCACTTGTTGGAAACCTAACTCATAGTCGATCGTGGTTTCAGGCTTCAAATTCGCGTTACTGATTACAGCATTACGCGACTGAATGTACTGATACTCGTAAGGATCAAATCTAAATCCGGAAGTTGGACGTTTCGTTAAGATGTCGTAGTGTGCGAAGAATGATGCTTTTTCAGAAATCGGGAAGGAAAAAGCAATACGAGGCATTACGTTAACTTGCGCTTTATAATCTTCGAATGCCGACGCATCTGGAGCCGTTTGCCCTGGATTCAACAACCAAGGTGCAATACCACCGGCGCCTTGAATCACTTTAGGGTCTTCTACGGTTGTTCCGACAGCATTGAACCATTCGGCTTCGTTACGGAAACCATTGATAGCGGTTGGATTCGAAATATCATTTACGTAAACAATATAATCATCCCCCATGCTTTCAGGAATGTTCACCCATGCATATTGCCCTGGATCGTTCGCTTTCAAAGCTTTCGCTTCTTTTACCGTGCGTGCGTTGTAGAACAAATACGGATCCTTAAGTACCGGCTGATTTGCATCGAATACGTCAACCCTTACCCCTACATTGAATACGATATCCTTGAATGCAAATTTATCCATGATATAACCCGCCATATAGGTAGGCTGGAAGGCTCCAATGAAGCGCTTGTAATTACCGTTTTCGTCGTATTCATTAAAATACTTATTGATGTCGGTAATTCCTTTGACTTTTTTCCCAGTGTGGTCAAATCCATAATAGGAAACGAATGAATTACCTTGGTTCATTAATTCATCCGGGGAAAACATGGAAAGGTTGTACATGGAAGGATCGTACATGTCGATGTCTACGAAGTCGTTTCCACCAGTGGCTAAACCTAACTCCTTGCGAACATTGTAATCGAAAAATGATTGATTATCGTTGTTGATTTGTCCTCCGAATGCACCGTTGTGGTTGTGGGCGTAGCCGGAATTCAAACGATCGTAGGTGATAGCCTTAAAGGAACCAGAATCGGTAATAACTCCGGTGGAATAATCCAACTCACGGATGTGGAAATTCATTAATTGACGGGCAATGGACCAAATTGAGATAGGACCTACATCTCCGTCGGACCATCCTCGATCGATTCGTTGCTCATACTCAAAGCCTACCGAAACACTGTGGTTGCCGATCACTAAGGAACCGGCACCTGTAATCCGGAACTGGTCGTTCTCAAATTTCCCAAAACCGTTGTATGGGGTCCCTATATTTGACCAAATACCGTATACACTTTGAGGTGAATCGCCATTTCTTAAAGCGTTTCCTTGTTGAATTTGAAACAAATTCTCATATCGACCAAAAGGCGATCCATCGTAAATGTCATAGTATTGGGTCGTAATAGAAGCTAAAGCTGCATTGGTGAGTGACGGGGTGAATTCCACTTCTAAATCCTTAAATCCGTTATGTTCCCAACGTTGTAAATTATTATTGAACTCATAGGACGGAGCCCTTCGTGTTTTAAAGGTGCCCACATGACCGTAGTTGAAGATGTTGTACATGTGCTTCGAATCGTACGAATCGCGCATCGTTTTGGAGAAATCCACCATTAAGGTGTAGTTCGCAGACTTTATTTTACTGTTTTTATTGTCATTGCTAAATCTTTGAGAAATCTTACCATAAACACGGTAATCCAAGCCTTTTGACTGTCCAAAATTGGTGAAATTCAACAAAGACCCAGTGTAAGAGTATGCAGAACCGTTGAAGTAGTTCATAGAACCCCCAAACTGAACGTTCACGGTTGGACCCGTATTAACATCGATTTTTCCTTGACCGGAGATGGTGGTATTTCGCGCGTTCATTCTCCAAGGAACTTTTTCAAAATCCGTTTCACGAAGGAACAGAGCGTTATGAAACGTTCCAAAACCCGTAGAAGTTGGTCTCAACGGATTCGCTAGTAATGAATCCCGAACGTCTTTCTTAATCCTCCATCCTCCTCCTGCAAGTGGTCGATTATCCAATTCATCCGTTAAGTTCGCCGAAATCAGAAAACCCAGTCTCGGCTTTGTTTTTTCACCGGTTGAATCGCGTTGCATCCAAAGAGGCCCCGACAACATACCTTCCAATAGGTTGTATCCATATTTATCCAAACCGAACACCTTTCCGTCGTAGCCATTCGGATCTGCTCCTTTGTTATAAAACCCTGAAGTAACCGCCTCAATACTCCCGAAGTAAACTGCAGAAGGGCCTCTGGTTGTCACAGAAATGATACCACCCGTTACGTCACCGTAGTTCGCTGGAACACCTCCCGTAATTACCGAAACTTCTTCAAGTGCAGCTTTCGGTAGATTGGTTGACCCTCTTACTTTGATACCATCAATGAAAAAATAGGTGGCATCGGATCGAGAACCACGAACCGAAATGGCACCACTGCCTTCGTTCGTGTTTACCCCGCCAACCGATTGAGCAACACCCGCTGCAGAACGCACTGGCATTCTGGAGATATCTTCTCGAGTAACCGTTGCGCCCGAAGCACCACCGTCTTTATCGATCAGAGGAACCTTGTAACGGGTCACTTTTACTTCATCTTTCGTTAATTCGTTTTCGGGTTTTCCCAAGGTAAGTTTTTCCAAAAACGTTATTTTATCGGAAGAAATAATAACACCTTGTTCCAATGCATCCTGGTACCCCTCTACTCGGTTGGTAACTTTAACGTCATAAGAGCCTGGAAGAATACCATTGATTTGGAACTCTCCATTATCGTCAGTGAGTGCATTTCCTTTCATGGATGCCCCGGATAAAAGGTACACTTTTGCGTTGGCGATTACGGTACCTGTTTTATCGTCTTTAACGACACCTTTCAAGGTTCCTAAGCCTGATTGTCCGAATAGGTAAGTTGCTGTAAACAAAACTGTTACCGCCAAAAATGATAGCTTTTTAATCATAAAATGAATTTTAAAAGACTAGATTAAAGTTAAATTTAAGTTGCTAAATATAGAAAGTTTATCCATGTTCTCAAA
>JBJTXE010000081.1:0-2043 GCA_046082075.1 Bacteroidota bacterium | reverse complement strand
AAAGGGGCCATCCTTTGGACAAAGCGACGTTAAAACAACTACGGGCAAATCCTCGAATCGAATCATCCGTATTGTACATCGCCATTCCAACACCGTCGCTCTTGAAATTATAGACTTCAAATTGTTGCACTTCGCCGCCATCCTCCGGGGTAAAGGTCATGGTCAGTTTTCCTTTGCCTTTAAATACCGCATCTGTTGCTCGATATTGATCCCCAAACGCGTGGCGACCAACGATGATGGGGGCTGTCCAGTTGGTTACCAACCGAGGAACATTTTGCATGACAATTGGTTCCCTGAAAACCGTTCCATCCAAAATGTTACGAATGGTCCCGTTCGGAGACTTCCACATCGACTTTAAGTTGAATTCTTTTACCCTTGCCTCGTCTGGAGTAATCGTAGCACACTTAATGCCTACTTGATACTTTTTGATAGCTTCGGCAGCATCTATGGTAATTTGATCATTCGTCTCATCGCGCTTTTCAATGCCTAAATCAAAGTACTTTATCTCAAGATCCAAATAGGAAAGAATGAGTTTTTCTTTGATGAATTTCCAAATGATTCTTGTCATTTCGTCCCCGTCGAGCTCTACGACAGGATTGTTAACCTTGATTTTAGCCATTCTCGATTAATTTATGGTGCAAAATTACAATTTCTCAAAAGGTATTCAATCCAAGGAGCCAATCATTTTTGAAGGATCAACGTAAAGATCGTATTCATCGGGGGTAACGTGCCCTAAATGTACTGCCGCGTCTTTTAAGGTAGTTCCGTTTTTATGCGCGTATTTCGCGATTTCTGCAGCCTTGTAATAGCCAATTTTGGTGTTCAACGCCGTAACCAGCATCAAAGAATTATTCAGGTGCTTATTAATCTCCGGTAAATTGGGCTCGATGCCTACGGCACATTTATCCGCGAAGGAAACGCAGGCATCACCCAATAGCCTTGCTGATTCCAAAACATTGGACGCGATTACCGGTTTAAAGACGTTTAATTCAAAATGGCCGTTAGATCCTCCAATGGAAACCGTCACATCGTTGCCTATTACTTGAGCACACACCATGGTTAATGCTTCTGGTTGCGTCGGGTTTACTTTTCCCGGCATGATCGAAGACCCTGGTTCGTTATCCGGAATGATGATTTCACCAATACCGCAACGAGGACCGGAGGACAACATTCGAATATCGTTCGCAATTTTCATCAGGGCAACCGCTGCTCTTTTCAAAGCCCCAGAAAGTTCTACCATGGCATCGTGTGCCGCCAACGCTTCAAATTTATTCGTCGCCGTCACAAATGGATGCCCTGTAAAATCAGCAATTTTCTTGGCTACTAGTACATCATATCCCTTGGGCGTATTCAAGCCCGTGCCTACGGCGGTGCCCCCCAAAGCGAGTTCTGTTACCGCCTCCAGCGCATTATTGATGCAACGAATGGAGGCGTCAAGCTGAGCCACATAACCGCTGAATTCTTGCCCTAAGGTCAACGGTGTTGCGTCCATAAAATGCGTTCTGCCTGTTTTCACAATATCCTTAAAATCCACTGCCTTTTGATGGAGCACCTCTCTTAAATGGGTTAGCCCAGGTAAGGTTATTTTCACCGTTTGATGGTATGCAGCAATGTGCATGGCCGTTGGAAAAGTGTCGTTCGAGGATTGGGATTTATTCACGTCATCGTTGGGATTCAGTGCTTTCTGTTCGTCTAGGAGGCTGCCACCATTTAAAACATGTCCGCGATTCGCAATAACCTCATTGCAATTCATATTGGACTGGGTACCTGAGCCTGTTTGCCAAATGACCAATGGAAATTCTTTGTCATGCATGCCCGTTAGCATCTCATCGCAAACTGCCGAGATTAAATCCCGCTTCTCCATCGGAAGCACACCAAGTTGATGATTTGCGTGAGCCGCAGCTTTTTTCAAATAGGCAAAAGCATAAATTATTTCTTTAGGCATTGACCCTTCTTCTCCTATTTGAAAAAAGCTGCGGCTCACGCAAATCATCAACTTGGTGTGCTTCCGATGGAGAAGCGGGATTTAATCTCGGCAGTTTG
>JBJTXE010000080.1:0-2066 GCA_046082075.1 Bacteroidota bacterium | reverse complement strand
TTTCTTTTGTATCAAGACAAAAGAAAGGTATTAAGCGTATAAAACCCTGCACCAAAGGAAGATTTTATATACCCGTTGTTTTTTTTTCGCACCCTGAGTCCAACGAGGCGGACCGTAGGACGTATCTCCGCCTAGACGGAGGGTAAGGAAATAAAAAAGCCGATTATTGCTAACCGACTTTTGCTCCCCCTGCTGGACTTGAACCAGCGACCCTCTGATTAACAGTCAGATGCTCTAACCAACTGAGCTAAGGAGGAATTTTGTGACTGCAAAGATAGAGGTTTTTCTAAAATCGAAAATTGATTTGATGTTTTTTTTATCAAAAATCGTCTTCATGGATCGTGAAGTCCTCGAAAGAGCCGTCATTAAACGCGTTAAAATCCTCACTTTCAATGATGTCGTCGGAACCGTCTTCGGACCGATGCGCAGCCCTAAGAATGTTCGTTCCCGTTACATTTAGCCGAATTTCCGTACGAATGCTACCATCCTCTGCGGCATAACCTTTGGCGTAAGGTGTTCCAACCAGTTCCACCAAGGTGCCACGGGTTAAAAAATCAACAATGCGCATATTGCTGCCTTCGCGTTTCCAGATGGTGCAATTAACCCAGGTAGTTTTTGTTTTGGATGCCCCCGTTTTTTTGTCGCGCCAATTTTTATTGTGGGCAACAGGAAAATTAATGGCAATTATTCCTCGATCCATGGGTTTCAACACGGCATCTTTGCCGATGTTTCCAATGATCCGTGTTTCAAAAACTGTGGCCATAGTTTATCAATTAATAATGAGGTAACATACAAAATTAACCAATTATCTAATTGACAATGAAATTGTTATTTAATTTTAGTGTTGGTGACCATGGGGTCCATGAGCATGGCCATGGGCAAGTTCGTCTGCGGTTGCCTCGCGAACTTCAAGCACAGTCCCTTCAAAACGTAAATCAGTTCCCGCCAAGGGATGATTGAAGTCCATTTTAACCACTTCATCGGTAATCTCCAATATTCTTCCGCGCATTTGATGGCCTTGACCATCCGACATCGGAACTAAGGTTCCTACTTGGAAAAATGCCTCGTCAAAATTTCCCGATTCATCATGAAATACGTTTTTAGGGATCATGACAATTTCTTCTTCCATGGGCTCTCCGTAGGCTTGTGCTGCTCCAATAGCAAAATCAAATGCATTTCCGGCAAGCAAACCGCTTAAATTGGCTTCAAAATCAGGAATCATGCTTCCGACTCCATACAAAAAGACCAAGGGGTTGGTTTCGTTGGTTTCTTCAATGGTTTCCCCGGTAACATGATTCGTTAGTTTGTAGGTAAGGGTAACGACCCTGTTCGCTGATACATTCATTTTTTAAGGTTTTAATTAAGCACCGTTGATTTTGAAAGCAAGGATTTAACAAAGTTGGGCAAAGCGAAACTGCCAGCATGTAAGGCGCTGTTGTAATAGCGAAGTCCTTCATCTTCAACAAATCCATCAATCCTTCCGTTGTCCAAATGGTTAATTGCGTCGATGTTCCCTTTTAATCCGTACTGAAAACTCCACATTCCTGTAGGGTAGGTAGGAACAAAAAAGAGCGAAACAGGTGCCTTGCCCTGCCCAAAAATATCTTGCAAGGTATGATTCAATTCACAAAAGGCTTTCTCGTTGAACTTAGGCGATTCCCCTTGGGCCACCAAAACCCCATCCGATTTCAAGGCATTGTAACAGTTTTGATAGAACGAAACGGAAAATAAACCTTCTGCAGGACCTACGGGATCCGACCCATCCACCAAAATGACGTCATAGGTTCCCGGTGCTGCATTTTTGATGAAGGCAATACCGTCGTCCACCAACAAGGTCAGTTTTGGGTCGTTGAAGGATGAGGCGATTTGGGGTAAATGCTCTTTACATGCTTCGATAACCGCTCCATCGATCTCAACCATCGTAACTTGTTCTACTCCTTTGTGCCGAAGAACCTCGCGAATTGTTCCGCCGTCTCCTCCGCCGATTACCAGTACATTCTTTGGGTTTGGGTGCATGAACATCGCGGGATGCGAAATCATTTCATGGTAGTGGAATTCATCGTTCT
>JBJTXE010000079.1:0-9820 GCA_046082075.1 Bacteroidota bacterium | reverse complement strand
GTATAATTTCTCATCCTTTACCAATTTACCCAAGGTTCCTTTACCTTGATTGATGTCTTCCAACGCAAAGTTCAATTTTTTCAACGTCGTTTGTGCCTCTAAAATGGTACCTTTGAAATCTGCGCTCACTAGATCGTCCGTGATTTTTTTGGAATTCCCAATGATTTGATTGACCGCGTCATTGCTCTTTTTGATATTAGAGGTAATGCTTTCCACATGGTCCATGATCTTCGCAAACTGAACCTTCTCCTCAGCAACAAAGTACTTTATTTCTTGGGCTAAATCTCCAATATTCTTGATGGTTGATTTCAATTCATGAATGCTCTGGGAAATTTCATTCGAACCGTTTTTATCGAATACCCCAGACAAGGAATTCACCATATCATCGATATGTATAATCAAGGATTGCAACTTTTGTGAGATTGGATCCGCGTATTGTTTGACTTGCGAAAACATATCCGCAGCCATTTTTCCAGGTATTTCATCACCGGACTTATAAAAACCTTTTTTTGTTGAAGTGGGATAATTCACAATTAAGCCTTTCTTCAGCAAATCGAGGGATCCTAGCTCAATAACCGTTCCTTTCGGCAAGGTAATGTCCGATTCACTGATGCTGAATTTTATTTTCACGCGTCGATTCTCAGCATTCTTAGGAATGTTCTGAATATCTAAAACCTTTCCAATAATTACTCCGTTCAAGGTTACATCGCTTGATACCATTAATTGTCCCGAATTTGAAAAGTAAGAACAATAGGTGTTATCTCCTCCGAAAAGACTGTACCCTTTCAAAAAATTAATCCCAATAACCAATAACACAATGGAGGTCAAAGCGATTAATCCTGCTTTAATTTCTTTCGTAAACTTCAAAGCTTATTTTTCTGCTAATTTAATGGCTTTTTCGATACTAATGCGCTCTCCTTGTGAGAAAGCAATGACAAAAGCGCTTGAAAAGCCCTTTTCCTGCATGGATAACTTATGTTTTTTTGCACCATCCAAGTCTTTAACAAAGATACCGGTGTAGTATTTATACAAATTATCCTGAAAGTACTCGTACACTTTTTCCCCTTTGAATTTCGTTGATGACAAATCCAATTGTTCTGCAGAGGACACTACCTGAACGCTAAAAAACACCTCGGATGAAGGAGTCTTTTGGGTTGTATCTTTGACCATAGGAGGAGGGGTAATTACACTTTGATTGTTGGGAACCTCGGAGGCAGTTTTCCCTTCATAGCTTAATTTATACGAGCTGAATGCATTAAACATTGCTTTTGCCATTTTATCTTGACCATCTGTTTTACCGATAAACGCCTCTTCAGTGGGATTCGTTAAAAAACCGGTTTCAATGAGCACGCTTGGCATAGCGGTTTTATACAAGACCAAAAAACCTGCTTGTTTTACGCCCCGATCGTAACGCCCTAAACCCTTAAACTCTTTTTGAAGCGCACTGGCAAATTTGATGGCATTATTGAGATTCACATTTTGTTGCAATTGAATGGCGATCATAGCATCTGGTGTTAAGTCGAAATCTTTGTATTTAGCACCTTTGTCGTCTTCCAAAGAAATGATCGAGTTTTCTCGTTCCATTACTTTCTTTTGGGATTCGGTACGGTGCAACCCCAGCACATAGGTTTCCGTGCCGTATGCAACGGTACTCCCAGCATTGGCATGAATGCAAATGAATAAATCAGCGTTGGCTCGGTTTGCAATATTTGCCCGCTCAATGAGTTCTACAAAAATATCGGTTTCTCGCGTATACTTGACGGAAATTTCAGGGAACGACTCTTGAATTAACTTACCTAATTTTAAAGCCATCGACAAGCAAACATCCTTTTCATTAGAGTACCCCCCATGACATCCCGGGTCTTTACCACCATGACCAGCATCGATCACCACGGTTTTGAGTTTGGCGGTTGTCAAGTTTTGACTGAATACCATTAATGGTGTAAGAAAAAGAAAGGCAAGGATTAGTCCTAAATAACCCCTTGAATTCCTACCTTTTTTTAATAGTTTTGTAAAATTCTGCATAACGTGTTCGAAAATACATTTCACACCCTTCCAAATTGATGCCAATCCGATTTTTTTTCTTCGTTGGAGTGTTGATAATGTTTACGGCACTTAATGGTCAAGGAATATATCAAGACACACTTTATGAAAACCAAGCGGATATTGATGAAATTTTCCGTTACGGAGCGAGGGATTCGAGTTTTTACGATGTAAAAACGCAACGGGCATATTTGTATGGAGGCGCTTACGTTGAAACACAAACCTCAAAAATAACTTCCGGTTTGATGGTTATTGATCTTGCTAAGAATGAAATTGAGGCCACATATACCCTGAACAATCAGGGCGAAGAAATCGAATATCCAACATTAACAGAAGGTTCGGAAACCCTTACCTGTCGTAGTATTCGAATGAACACCAACACCAAGAAAGCTTACATTGAGGCGCTTAACGTGAAACAGGAAGAACTGTATTTTTATATGGGTGAAGCGAAACGATATCCAACGGAAGATATCCATCTAAAAAAAGGAAGGTTAACCACGTGCGACCAACTTGAACCCCATTACCATTTTCAGCTTTCTCGTGGTGTGGTGATTCCGGAACAGCGCATTGTTACGGGTCCGATGAACTTGTGGATCAGTGGAATACCTACCCCTTTTGGTTTGCCTTTTGCCTTTATTCCTCAGCAAAAAGAGCGGAATCGGGGAATCCTATTTCCGGAAATTGTACCTACTTCACCGCTCGGTTTTGGATTTCAGAACCTGGGTTATTTTATTCCTATCAACGATCGAATTCAAACATCCGTTTACGCCAATTTATACAGCCGCGGAAGTTGGGGTTTACGCAATGAAGTGGATTATGCTAAACGCTACGGATATACAGGAAGAATAGGAGTTGGTTTTCAACAATTCAACAACGGTTTTCCAGCGTATTCCCGCAACAACAAATTAACCTTGACATGGTCTCACAATAAGCAACAAAAATCAAATCCTCTATGGCAATTCAACTCTAATGTAAATTTTATTTCAGATAACACGGCAAAAAACAATCCCGACCCGATCAATCCGGAGTACTTCAATAACAGTTTTAATTCGGACATTAATTTGAGTCGGATATTTCCAGGAAAACCCGTAACCATGGGAGCTAAAATATCGGTTCGTCAAAATTCTTTGGCACAAAACGTTGCGCTCGTTGCTCCGGTATTGAATCTCAACGTGACTCGTATTTTTCCATTTCAGAAACTTATTGCCTATCCAAAGACGGAATGGGGAAAAGCTCTTCAGAGAATCGGTATTACCTATAACATGGAAATGCAGAATAAAAGCACTTTTAGCGACAGCTTACTTCAAAATTTCAATGCGGCAGAAATTGGAACTTCGTTCTTTAATGGGGTAAACCAAGGGATGGGAATACAAACAACCTTTGGGCTGTTCAAAAATGCTATAAAAATTACCCCCAACATGAATTTTGGGAATAAATTGAATTTTCAACAAATTGATAAAAATTATTCCCTATTTACCAATTCTACCGTAACTGATACGCTACAAAAACTAGGATTTGCTCATGAACTTAATGCAAGTTTAAACGCAACCACCGTGATCTATAGTTACTATAAATTTATTGGGAAAAACAAGCCTATTTTAAGGCATTTAATGACTCCTACCATAGGATATCGATACGTCCCTAAGCTCAATGATTTGATCAGTAAATCCGTAGGCCCAAACCAAAGTTTATTGGTTTTTTCACCCTTTGAGCGCAGCATTTACACGGCAGGAAATACTCAAGCGGCTTCCTTTTTAAACTTCGGATTTAATAATACCATGGAATTAAAAGTAAAATCCGACAAAGATACCGTTAGCGGATTTCGAAAAATTCGCATCATAGATCAATTTTCCATCAGTGGAAATTACGATTTTCTGCGCGACTCCATGAAGCTTTCAGACCTATCCATCAATCTCAGAGTCAGTCCTTTTCCTTGGATGAACTTTGTAGCGAATGGTTCGTTCAGCATGTACTCATGGGAGCAAAGTACGGGTAAAACCAAAAAACTTTATGCATGGGAAAACGGTCAGGGAATTGGAAGGTTATTAAATACAGGATTAAATACGACAATTACGCTAAGTCCTAAGAAAAGCAGAGCCATTATTGAACAAAAGAAAGAGGAATTGAGTAATTCATGGAATGCTGATTTTGCGTTTTTCGCCTTGCATCCAGAACAAGCCATTTATTTTGACATTCCATGGAAAATCAACCTTTCCCATGTTTATTCGCTTGTAACCAACACCAACAAAACGGCTGTAAATGCCTACGATTGGAGTGTTGTGCAAACCTTGGCGCTGAACGGAGATGTATCCTTTACCAAACGTTGGAATTTAGCAACGAATCTCAACGTGGATGTAAAAACGCAAAGCATCACCAACATGAACCTTTCCCTCAACCGAAACATGCATTGTTGGGCTCTTAGTTTTTATTGGACGCCCATAGGCGGCAACAAGAGTTTCTTGTTAAGTATTCGAAACACATCTTCGCTTTTCAAGGATGCAAAAATTGAAGTTCGAAAACCACCTTCTTTTTTCTGAGGTTACTCGCCGGAATTGTATAAGAGAATTTTTGGCCCAACGACCATTCGAATGGTGGTAATTCTCCGATTAGGATTGTTCTTTCGTGCATCCTCCGTTTGATTTGGAGGAAGGTCTTCCCCTTTTCCTTCATACGAAATACGGTAAGACAATTTCCATGTTACACCCAATGCCTTGAGTTGTTTTTCAAATTCAGCAGCAACAGCCTTGGCTCTTGCTTGAGAAAGCTCAAAATTTCTGAGCGCCCTGGTTTTTTCATCTCCTGCTCCCTGTTTATCGGAATAACCCGAAATGATAAGGATGGTTGAATATTCCTCCTCAGAGAAAATCATTTCGTTATGATGGTCCAGGTATTTCCTCCAAGTAGTTACCTCGGTTTTCACCGAATCAAGCAAGTTAGATATCATCTTTACCCCTTCTGAGTTGATTAAAGAACTGCCGGTCTCAAAACTAATATCTGCGGCGATATTATTAATTTCCTTGTTGGCAGAAATGAGTTCACCCATCGGCACAACATAAATATAAAGCAAATCATTCAGCTCCTTTGCAAGTCTCAAGGTTTTCTCATGACCTTCGGGGGAATAAGGGTCTGTCTCGTTGAGTTCTTTAACAATTTGTTGACTTCTCGCTAAAAGTCGATCCAGCTGAACATCAATTTCTTTTATTCGCCCTGTTGAATCGATGGAATAGAACATTTTTTTTTGCGCTTCTAGCATTGCAATTGCTTGTTCCGCCTTCTCGATCTCCGCGGCTAGGCTCTTTTCACGTTCCGCTTGTTTACGGTTGAATGCATTAACTTCTGTATCGCCGCGTTGCCCATGAAAAATAGTTGTTGAATATTTTGGTTTAACCAATACCCCAGTATCCTTACAGGCGGATGCAAGTAATGCGGCGGCAAAACACACGAGAAGCTTAAAATTAATTTTCATTTTTTTATTACTGGGTTTTATGAATATTCTTTCCATAAATATAGGTAAATTTTGCTCCGAAGAATATTACTTGTGCTGAATAAAAGACCCATGCCATAAGGATAAAAATGGACCCAATCAAATCGCCTTTGCCTAAAAAGAAATAGCGCTGCAAGTACCATTTGATCACCATTTGACTAAAAAACAGTAAAAATGCTGTCAATAATCCTCCTTTTGAGGCTATTTTCCAAGAAACCTTTCCGTCATGAATGTATTTAAAAACGAAGGTAATTATCGAAAAATTCAAGAGTATAGAAAAGAAATATTGTAAAAACAGGTACCCAACAGAAACCTCACTAAACCATGAGGAAAGAACACTGAAAGCAAAAACTTGAAGAAAATAAAGCATAAAGATAATTAAGGCGATGAGTGCTAAATAAGACAAGGAAAGGAATCTGAATTTTATTAGTTCAAGGAATAAATTAATTTTTCGTTGTTTATTCGGTTCGATTTCGAAAAAATCATTCATACTATGCTTCAAGGAAACCATAAAAGCCGAACAGGAATATAGCAAAGCGCCTATCATACTCACGTTTAGTAACCAGGAACGAGATTGTTGGTGAATGGTTTTAATGTAATCCGTAAAAAGGTGTATATCATTGAGTCCTATATTATTCTTAAACAAATCGGTAATTACTTGAATGCAATACGATTCGCCCAAAATTCGCCCAAAGCTTACAATAATCAGGTAAAGTAAGGGGATCATTGCGAACAGCGTGTAGTAGGAAATAGTGGCGGCGTGCAAATGAGCACGTTCCTCGAAAAATGAAGAAAAGGTTTCTTTAAAAATGCTAAACGAATTTCTATAACGATCAAGCTGTTTCATGGGTATTTGGAAGAATTTTAACAATAGAGGGTAAGGGCGTTGAATTATATAGCACAATTTCGTTATTTTCCAGGGTCTTCATTTGATGCACGTATACCATTCCATTAAACCAAGTTCGGGACAATCGAACTTCAACTCCTTGCACTGAAAGAATGAAATCATTGGGTCGAAAATGTTGCTTTACGCCCTTTACGACAAGCGTATTGACTGGTCCCATGAGGCGTGCTAACGTTGTGTTCCTTAAATTGTAATACATTTTATTTGGATGCTCAAACTTGGATAGCTTTCCATTGGTATTGAAAACGGCCATTTTATGGCAAACACCCATCAGATCTTGTACATTATGTGAAACAACCAGTACATTATATATTCCTAAATGAAATAACTGACTTAAAAGTTTGTTTTTATGAACAAAATCTAAGTGCCCTAAGGGTTCATCTAATAAAAGCCATTGTGGAAAATTGGAGATAGCTCGCGCAATAGAGAGCCTTTGTTTTTCACCTTCTGATAAGTATTTCGCTTGGGTATTTTTAACGTGGCCAAGCAATAAACCGTTCAGTAATTCTTGTACCCGTTTTTCTCGATGCAACGTGGGCCATCCTAAAATAGATTCTCGGATATTTTCCAAACTCGTGTGGTTCCAATCGAGGTTGTAGGTTGATGCTACCAGTGCAATTTCATTAAATCCCGGTACTAAACGCTGTGAGCTTCTTGGTAATTGTTGACCATTCAAAATAATTTCTCCCTCCAAAGGATCTTGTAACCCTGCAATGATATGCAGTAAACTCGACTTTCCAACACCACTTGGCCCAAGGATTCCATAGACACCATCGGCGACCAACTTAAAACTCAACTTACTGAAAATCGATCGATTATCATAGCTGAGACTCATATTTCGAACCTCAAGCATTTTTCAGTTCCCTTGGTATATCCTTATTCGAAATATAAACCCCAATAATAGGATTAATGAAAGGCTCATCATCCTTGAGTTCGAAATTCAACCAGTACTCTTCCTCGCTTTCGCTCTGCGTGAAGTTATGCAGCAAGCTCTCTGAAACAGCTATTGGTGTGCAATTATCCAGTGAATGATATAATAACACCAAACGCATATTTACAATTGGATAGGAAAAATCCCCATGAACAGGGTGAATACCGGATAGGTCATACGTTGCCGATTCCTTCTCTTCTATTCGATAAACTTCTCTAACGAGGAATTCATCTTCCCACTGATATAGCGCGTTATCTTCCGATTCCTCCCCTTCAAAATGTGCATCAGCATATTCTTGTGAAAACAAACTGTTCATTAAAGCACATTGAATAACAGCGTTTTTTATCTTGGGAGCATTCATAAACGAACTTTTTACGAAGTTAGCAAAAGAACCTCAAGCGCATTTGTATATCTAGCAGGATATTTTAACCGAATAAAACAACTGAACAGGAAAACTTTCTAATTTAGTACCATGAAAACACGTTACCTCCTCCCGATTGTTGCGCTTTTATTTACTGCGACTACTTCTTTGTCTCAAACTAAACTATCAGGTGCCGAAAAAACCAATTTTACCCGATTGCTCAACAAAGGGATTGAATTGTTTCAAGCGGAAAGGTCTAATGATGCACTAGAAAGCTTTAAAAAAGCAGAAGCCATCGATGCTGAAAATTGGAAACTTAATTATTGGATGGCGGCATGTCATCATGAACTCAGTTCGTATATTGCAGCAGAGCAATACATCAACAGCGCGAAAGGATTTATGGGTGAAAAGGAAGAAGGTGATGCTGATTTCTATGAGTTGGAAGGAAAAATTAACCATCGATTAGGGAAAGTTGAAACCGCCGCAAGTGCCTATAAAAAGGCCGTCATCATTATGGGAGCAAAAATGGCGAAAGAATTCGGCATAATACAATACTTGGAACAGTGTGAATTGGTGTTAAAAGACCGTAAACAAGGAATTGAGCTTGCTAGAGCGCCTCTGGCGGTAAAGATTAATACGGTCGAAGATGAATATGCCCCTATTTTAGTTAAGAACGGTGAGATATTATTTTTTACAGCTCGTCGACCTGAAACCAAAGGGGAAAATTTAAACCCGGATGATTTACGTTATTTTGAGGACATGTATCGGGCTAATTGGAATTCGAAAACGCAGCAGTATGAAATGGATTATTCGTTTTTCAAGGAAATCAACACAAACGGTTTCGATGCCCTTTCCTATGTGAACTCCACTGGAACCTTTGCGCTCCTCACCATCAATACCTCGCTTACCGAAAAAACTACCAAGAGTTCAGATATATTTGAGCTATCTAGTGAAGACACCTTGACATGGGAGAGTCCTACGGTTATAAAAAGTAAAGGACTCAATACGGATTACTTTGAAGGAGGTGCTTGTGTAACAGAAGGCACGGAAGACGGAGACTTCATGGTTTTCATTAGCGATCGGAAGGCCGATGTTTCCGGATTAGATTTATTCACATGTAGAAAAAACGAAAATGGTTACGGAGAAGTAAGTGCACTACCCAAATACATCAATAGTTTGGGCAACGAAACAACCCCTTGGTTAAGTGCTGATGGTAAGTATTTATTTTTTAGCAGCGACGAGCTTCCTGGATACGGTGGCTATGATGTTTTTTATTCAATGAATGAAGCAGGAGTGTGGTCAGCACCAATTAATCTAGGGGCGATGGTAAATACCGTTAACAACGATACTCATTTTCGTTTAACAAAGGATAATAAAGCCATTTATGCTTCGGTTGCAGAGCAAAGTGGATTTTACTCGTATGATTTATTTGAGCTTGATTTGAGTAAGGGCAATTTTCCCTTCCTAAAATAATTCCAATTAACGAACCCTCAGTCGTTTTCCGTTAATGTTATTCACGTTGTAACGCACGAATATTTCGAATCCGCCTTTAAAATTGGATACAAGTGATAAACGAGATACATTAATGTCGTAGGCAAATCCTGTAGAAAATGGACCATAGAAGACCATCGACTTAACCACTATGGCGTCTTTCAGACGGCTAAACAGCCCCAAGCTAAAAGCAATCTCTTTTATTTTATCGGTTTCGGTGGAGGCTTTTTGTATCAATTGCTTATAGCTAACACCGTAAAGGAGTTCATTGGCTTTCTTTTGTCGCTGGAAATAAATGGCTGGCTGAAGTACACCACTCGTTCGATCTATACCAATATTAGCATTGGTAAAAAATGAATAACGAACAGCAAGATTTTGAATACTTGAATTGTAAAAGGAATACCTGGGATTATTGACATGGTAGGCAGCAAATCCGACACTAATTCCTTTGTCCGGCACATTGGTGATACTGGCCACATCCGTTTGGTAAGTATACACAGCGCCTACACCTAAATCGAAATAACTAAAACTTTGACGGTAAAAATTCTCACCACTTGCGATGTTCGGATTGAAAGCCATACCATCGTATTGAGATCCCCATTGCCC
>JBJTXE010000078.1:0-9670 GCA_046082075.1 Bacteroidota bacterium | reverse complement strand
GGTAATGCTGAATTGGTTTGGAACTTTGACCTTGGTGTCAGTTTTTTTACCGATGAGGTTAATCATCGAGGTTGCATTCACATAAAATCCTTTCCAAATATGATAATCAAATTGCAGGCTGAAGGCACTCGGAGTTCGCATGTAAAAGGTTGAGGCGGTGTCTTGGGCTGCAATCCAATCTTGATCTGGATTATTAATTAAAGAATCGATGACTTGGTCAAATTCGTAAAGGTTGGTCGCCGATTGAAAAACGGTAAGATCAAAGGGGTTGGTTGATCGTGCCGAAAAGTTTCTGCTTAACCCTCCTTTTTGAAAGCGCATTCCACCGATGTCGAGAATGGAGGCCCCAATGCGCATTTTATACTTGTTTTTATGCCTTGCCCAAATACCCGTTTCACCGTCCATGTCGTACTGATAGTTTTCATAGCCTTGTCGCCATTCGTAGACTGCTCCTAAATCCACGCCAACTCCCCAGTTCGAGGCTCTTTGAAAATAATTCTGCGAAGTTTCGTTAATGTAATCGTCGATGTTTTGAGAATAACCGTAGTTAAAATCTCCTTGTAAAAGGAAAGAGGTATCGGCGTTTTTCAAGTTATATTCAAAGTTGTTGGTATAAAAATATGCAGCGGCATTGCCACTCAGCAATTTCAATGACCCACCCGCCTTAACGAAATGCTCACCCTTATCCATGACAACTTGGCCATAATTAAAGCCGTACTCGGTCCACGATAAATGGTTGATGTTGACTAATTCCTCGTTGAGATTTTGGTTCCAAAGTTGGCTGTAGTCCAATCCATTTTCCGCTAACACCGCTAATTTAGGGTCAAGGTTGTCAATATTGGTAATAGATCTGGCCCTGGCAAAGAGTCCAAGGGCAATTTTAGGGCTAATATGAAAATTGAAGTTCAAAATATCCACTTGAATATTGTTGTAAAGCCCTAACACTTTTTTGGAATCCTTGTTATAGTTTCGGATGAGATAGCGGTCCATGAACGTTGAGTCAGGGCTCGCCCAACTGTCGTAAATCGTTGTATCGCCGAATGATTTCTTCCACCAATATCCCCCATTTCCTTGTGCAGTCCGCATGGCCTTTGCGTCGAAATAGCCAAAATTCTGGTAGGTATTGAAATTCAGACCCGCTAAATTGATGTCAACCACAAAGCGTCCATCCACAAAACTTGCGGGTTGCAACTGGGTTCCCATGATGCCTGCATAATTGCTGGTAGAAACACCTTGATAGGTCTGAGCATCCACGAGCTTTGCCAAAACAAGGAAAGAGAGGAGAATAAAATTTTTCATTTTTTTTTCTTCTAAATTAAAAATTATATTGAATAAGAAAACCGCTTAATAACGTGGTCAACGAGCACCCGTTGTTGCCAAAGGGGGTGGCTTGGATTTCCCCTTGGCTTGGACGCTCCTCTTGGTCGATAAGGACGCCGTTAACATTCATCAATAGGATCTTGTTTTGTAATCCATCACGAACGATGATGAGGTTTTGTCCAACATGAACTTCGTTGATTTCAGCTAAATCTGAGGATGTTTTCCATCGTATCTTTCCCTTAACTGCATAAACCAAGGTTTTGGCGTCGTAAAATAAGGTGCCTGACTGCCCATTCACGGTTAACTCCCCACCAAATTTCCAATAAGAAGGGACTTGGACTTCTGTAACGGTGCTCAGCAAATGAATTTCCATGCCTTTTTTTCCACGAAAAATAGCACCTTCGGAAATGAAGCCTGTAAAATCTTCTGATTTACCGTTAAAGCGATGTTTCTTGCCGTTGCCGAGCTCGATGAATAGTACCTGATCCTTGGTTTTTATCCCTACACCATACTTACCTTTGAGTTGAATGCCTTGCCATTCTTCAATTTTTTCATTAAAACTCATTCGTTTGAGCAACTTTCCATTCTCGGCGGAATAAAAGCACAACTCGTTCGTTTTTGCCAGTCCAACAACATTTTCCTGATTCAAAACAGATTGAATCGGTTGTCCGTAAAAAGAACCGTTTATGGCAAATAAGTCCCTGCCCATGCGATCAATCACTTGAATACGGTTGTTTTCATAGAGTAAAATGTGGTCGTTTTCTTGCAGCGAGGTCATTAGACGAAGCGGACGAAAAGCCAAAGTCGTTGCGTGTTTTTTTCGCCATTTCAAACTTCCATTTTTATAACCAATTAATTCTTGATCTGTCTCAATTACAATGTTGCCACGCCCAGCTAAAGCGCAATACGAAAGTATTGGAGAACCCGGATTCATCGTAAAATAGTTCTTCACATTCTCCGAACTTTCGGTTGCTTGATTCGAAGAATTCAAAGCAATGCGGGTCATGAACATTTGATGATTAATCCAACTTACGGTACTAAGATTCGAAGCACTTATTTTTCGGTAGGAACACCAGCGAGGTAAGGATTCTCCCAACGCCTTAGTAGGAGCCTTGCTTGCGGAAGTTTTTCGCATATCTATTTCAAGAAGTAATGCATCTAATGCATTCTCATCGGAGGTGATGTACCCCACGCCATCTCGACTGTATGCCGTAATATTTCCCATAGGAACAAGCTGTTGGAATTCTTTGCACACGGGTAAGCGCTTGATTCGTGTCCGATCTTTGTTTTCTTCTTGAATATGGTAGAATTCGTTCAGTATCATCGAAAGTTCTTCCGAGGATTCCATGTCGAAAATAAAGATAGGATGTTCATTAAAAACGATTAAAACACCTCCCGTTTTCATGATGTTTCGAAGCGGACTTCTCGCAAAAACCGTGTCTGTTTCAATGAGGTAATTTTTTTCGTAAAACTCATAGTGTGTTGATGTCTCAGGTAAATATGGGCCAAATAATTCAGCGTCATTGACCAAGGTGCCGCGGTTTTTTGAAGCAGGCGTATTTTGGTACGAAATAATGCCAAAATCTTTAACATAATAATTGTCAATGACCCAAGTCGGTTCGGTGATATCAATAATGCTATAGCTGCATTGTTCGTCGAGTTCAAAATGGGGGAGTTCCCCTGCAACTAATTCCATTGAATAATCGTAAAGAAGAAGTTCCTTGCTTTTAAATTCTCCACGGTATTTTCCAAAATTAAAGGTGTTGGCCCCTGTTTTTTCAAAAGAATAAATGCCTTTTTCGAAAAGTTGCCGGATGCGTACAAAACTCCATTTTTCATGGAGTTGCAGGACGATTAAACTCCTGTTTTTGCTGAGAAATGCGGTTTTTAAATCGGAAAGATCGTTTTTAAGCGTTGCCAAAATGGCTAAATTTTTCTGATTCGCATCTACTTGGATGTCCCGTAAATCAAAATCATTTGGGTGGTGAATGGCTATGATTTTACCGTCTTGATTCCCGAAATAGGTAAGATAGGATGCGTCTTTGGAAAAAGAGATAATAGATGTAAAGGCAAATACACCCCAAAACAAAATTAGGCTCACCGCTAAAAGCCAGAATATGCGTCGAATCACGGTATAAAACTAGTGCTTGAAATGAATTCAAAACTCCAAGGTTAGATAATCAATGAACATAGTTTTGTTCACTATTGGTTAAACAAATTGCCTTGAGTTAAAGTTTTTACAATTCCGAAGGAAGTCCTATGGTGAATGGAAACGCCATTTGTATAAATGGCCTCTTCATGTTTTTGGGTGGGGTATCCCATATTTTTTTTCCAACCATATAAGGGGAATTCTTCATCCAATTTAGTCATGTATTCATCGCGATATGTTTTGGCTAAAACAGAAGCGGCAGCAATCGATTGATAGATGCCGTCACCTCCAATGACGCAGGTGTGTGGGATGTTGCTAAATGGTTTGAACCGGTTGCCATCTACCAAGATGTGCGCGGGATGAACCTCGAGTCCTGACAAGGCAATGTGCATCGCCTCAATACTTGCATTCAGGATGTTGAGTTCGTCAATGCGTGACGGGTTCACGAAGGAAATAGAAAAAGCGAGCGCTTCCGCTTCAATTTGAATTTTCAATTGCTCTCTTCGACGCTTGGATAATTTTTTAGAATCATTTAATCCTGCAATTGGCTTACTCAGAATAACTGCCGCCGCAACAACAGGACCCGCTAAACATCCTCGGCCTGCCTCGTCGCATCCCGCCTCTAAGCCGAATTCTGAGCTTTTAAAAAGTAATTCAACCGTTTCCATTTGTGGCTTATTTTTGCTATATTCGCCATAAAAACAAAAACATGAAGTATTTTTTCGCCTTGTTGGTGTGTGCGTTCTTCGCTCAGACTAATGCCCAGCAGATTAGCGTAGTTTCAAAATGGAGTGCACAGGAAATTCAGCAAGAAGCCTTGAAAGGGCATTTTCAGTGGATATTTCCAGAAGGAACAACCCCGGAAAGCCTTGAGAAAACGGCAAAATATTACACTACTTCATTCACGTACACCTTCGACAATGAAACGAAAAGGGTGGATGTATTTCCTGTGGTCGATTCAGAAGATACGCGACGCGTTATGTTGCGTTTTCTTGGCGCAAATCAAGTGAATTCTATCAAAGTCGGTGAAGAAGCATTTGAACTTTACATGTATTATGAAAAGTTCATGAAAATCAAGGGGAAATAATATGAAAACGATAGGGTTATTTTTGACCATCGCATTGCTATACAGCTGTGCATCGACCAGGTCTGAATTTGGTTTGGTTAAGGTAAATGAATCAGAGGCAATATCCGTAGAGGAACTCGTTGCTCGAATGGATCGAACTAAATCCCCACAGACGCTTACTATCAAAGCTCCACTTTCAGCGGTTTGTCAAAACGCAGGATGTTGGGTGCAAGTTCCGAAGCCAGACGGTAAACCGCTCATGGTCCGATTTAAAAATCATTTTACGATTCCACCATCGACTCCCCTCGGTACGGAAACGTATATTCACGGCGTAGCCTATTGGGATACGGTATCGGTGAAGGCGCTGAGGCATTTTGCAGAAGATGCCGGTAAGACGCTTGAGGAAATTAATAAAATCACCCAACCCGAATTTAAATTGAATTTTGAAGGAGATGGTATCAAATGGAATTCCGGAAAAGTAAAAAGTAACTGATAGCTACAGAAACTGTACTAACCAAGAGTCCGATATACCAAGATTCCGCTAGAAACCATGCTACCAAATTTACTGGTATCAAGGCAATTGAAAGAAGGTGAAATTTACCCTGGGTGATTTATTTTTTTGAAGTCGTAACAGTTTTTTGGAGTCACTAAATAATCCAGTGGCACGTCGTTTTTTTCCTTCGGAATTTCTTCAATAGGGTCAAAAAAATGAAGCCCAATTTTAAGGGTGTTCGGCCTGCATTGGCTTAAAAAACGGTCGTAAAACCCCTTCCCATATCCAATGCGATTTCCGGACAGGTCTACCTCTACAATAGGGATAATTGCAACATCAAAATACCTTGCCTCAAGGTGTATTTCTCGTTGCACTGGTTCAGGAATTCCGTACTTGTTTTCTAGCAGAAAATCGCCCGGCTGGTATGGGTAATGGTCCATGTTGAAGTTAATAAAATCACTTACTGGAAGATAGACATGATTTTCACGGTATAATACCTCGATTAGGGGAAGGGTTAGAACTTCTCTTTTCGAGGCAATACTTGCGAAGCAAGCGATATTTAGATGCTCAAAATCAAACTCGCGAAAAAATATTTTGCTGATATCCTTGGAGAGTTGTTCAACTTCAACATCGGATAAGGTTAACCTGCGTTCTAAGGCCTTGATTCTTAGGGTTTTTTTGTTGCTATGATATTTCAATTTTTATTTATATTTAGGCCTAAATTTATACTAGTGAGGCTCAAATATATCTACTTTTTGTTGATCTTTTTTCCCGCGCTTACAAAAGCTCAATCGGCTGAGGAAGAAGAAAGTGAATTTGTTCCAAAAACGTTTGCCTCAACAAGAATTGTATGCGGTCATTCTGTGGAAACCTTACCAAAGCGCACCATGGATTTTCGGATTGAACACAGGTTTGGAGATATGTTTGGGGCCAGCGGGGGAGCACAAAACATGTTTGGTTTCGACAACTTGGCAGATATCCGAATTGCTTTGGAATATGGCATTACGAAAAACATGATGGTTGGATTTGGAAGGTCAAAAGGAGCCAACACTCCTTATCGTTCGTTGCTTGATGGATTCTTAAAATACCGAGTTCTTTCACAAGGAAAGGAAAGTCCAATTTCGCTTTCTGCTATCGCTGGAGCGTCGTTTACTTATATGACGGCATCAAGCGACCTCTCGCAGGTAAGCCATTTCCCAAAGGTTAGTCATCGTTTTGCCTACTTCACTCAAATAAATGCGGCAAGACGGTTTGGCGAACGTGTGAGTATTGCACTGATGCCAACCTTGGTGCATCAGAATTATGTGGCTGCAAACGATCAAAACGATGTTTTTGCTATCGGAGCCGCGGCTCGGGTAAAATTGACCAGCCGATTCGCCTTGATAACAGAATACTACCATACATTTGCCGCTGCGGGTTTGAGACCCACCAGTGAATTTAAAAGAAGCCTAGCTTTTGCTTTGGAATGGTATACTTTCGGCCACACGTTTACCATTAATCTAACCAACGCCGCAGGAATCGGTGAAACGCAATTCGTGAACAATACGTATGCTAATTGGTTAAAAGGTCAATTTAGGCTTGGGTTTTGTGTAGCAAGGAAATTTTCATGGGAATAATATAAAATCAGAATGTATGAATAGTCGGAAAATTGTAGCCGTGTATTTTGGCCTTTTTGTCATAGCTACCTCTATGTGTTTTGCTCCTCTAGGGGATTATGAAGTTTCGGATGGTCACTCCATTGCTTTTAAAAGCGCAGACCCCTCAGGTAAATTCACCGATATAAGCGGGGATGTAACCTACAGCTCGGACAGTCCAACAGCTGCTACGTTTAGTTTAAAAATCCCAGTAAATACCATCAGTACTGGGAACGGATTAATGAACAAAAAAGCATTAACCAAAGAATGGTTCGAGGAGGCAACCTATCCCAATATTAAGTTTAAGTCGACCAGCGTTACCAAAGACGAAAAAGGCGATTTGCAGATTAAAGGGGACTTGACCATTAAAGGTGTTAGTAAGGAGTACACCATACCAGCAACCGTAACAGGCAATTCGTCTAAATATACCTTTAAAGGAACGTTCTATGTGAATCGAATCGATTTTAAGGTGGGTAAGAAGAGCGAAACAGTGCCTGATAAGATGAAAATTGTTTATGAATTGCCCGTTAGTAAAAAAGTAGACAAGTAATGAAAAGAGTATTGCTATATGGCTTGGCCACGGCCCTTCTGTCATCCTTAGCAGTGGGGGTTTATTTACATTATTATTATGCAATGGAGTTCGACGAGAGCTACAAGGTAATGCCGATTTGGAGGGTGGTTTCCTTATATTCGGCTATTTCCTTATCGAGCGTTTTTGTAGCCCATTGGATTTATCAGAGGTTCAATTTTCTCGGTTTGTTGATATTGAATTCGTTGGTGGTCTGCTTGAGCATCGCAAGTATTGGTTATCCTATTACCTATGTGAATCAGGAAATAGACACTACCTTTATTTCTATTGCTGCAATTCCTGCGCATTTAATTTTGCCCCTTTTTTGGCTGGGTCTTCAACCAATTTTGTTCCATAAAAAAGTCCAATAAGTATGAAAAAAAATGTTGGATTAAGGATCGAAAGAACGACATTCATAGGTTGTGTTGTCTTGGCTTTTGTTGGATTTTTTCCCTCTTGCGTTAAAGAGAAGGTTGCCTATTCAACCCCTCCAAACTGTCCGGATACGGTCTCTTTTAACAACGAGGTTTTACCCATTATTCAAAACAATTGTTCTGGATGCCATAGTGCTGGTAACGGAACCGCATACACTTTGACAAACCATGGAAACATCGCTGCCTCGGCAGATGCAATAATTGGATCCATGAAAGGTAATGGTTATCAATTAATGCCGCATGGAGGGCCTGCATTACCAGACTCGTTAATTCAGAAAGTGGAATGTTGGATATTTCAAGGAAAATTGAATAATTAATAAATAGCAAATGAAAAATCTTGTTTTTGTGTTTTCGGTTTTTTTCTTTTTTTTGATGACCTCTTTTTTATGGAATAGTAAAGAGCTGATACTAGGACATAAGTTTATTCCTTCTAATGGAGGAGGCGCTGCACCCGGAAAGACCGGGGCGCCGGGAGAAACCAATTGTACCCAATGTCATTCAGGGTCTGTTCAAGACGGAACGTCAGAAAATGTTTTATTAATAACACAAGGCGGAGTTCCTGTAAGTAATTACGCACCGGGCCAGCAGTATAATGTGAATCTTAGTATGGTTTCTAACCCCGTTAAGCGTGGTTTTCAGGCAACGGCACTTAACAGTTCCAATTTAATGGCGGGGTCCTTTACGGAGGTAGCAGGAAATACAGCCATCAACGGAAGCACTAAAAAATATGCGAACCATACATCCTCAAGTAATACTAGTGCGGCTGCGCCAAGTTGGAACTGGACCTGGACTGCGCCGGCTGCGGGTACGGGTGACGTGACCTTTTATATAGCAACGAACAAAACAAATAACAACGGTAATGATAATGGGGATATGATTTATTTATCTCAATTTGTTGTTCAGGAGTCATCAGGCGCTAGTTTGTTGGAAGAATCAGTATCAGATATTGAAGTGCTATCAGCAACGTCGGAAAAAATAAGGCTAACTGCAAGAACGGGGGTAAAACAAATAAATGGGATAAGCTTACATGACGCAACTGGGAAGTTGTTGCTTTTCATGCCGGTGGTTCAAGCTGAAGGGGATGTGTTTACCATAGATTTGCCCAAAAACAGGGCTAAAGGCACTTGCTTTCTTACATTTCAGATAACACACAACATCGTATCTAAGAAAATTTATATCCAATAAGCTCGGTTAAGCTCACTTTTATCTAATTGAAGATTAAGTGGTTACTTTTTTTTACGTGTTTTTGAAACTTAATTAGCTATTCTCAGTAAACTTCTCGGTGTTTTTTTTTGGGTGAAATGTTTTTTAATTAGTTAAAAGCATGTATCTTTGCGCCCGCTTTAAAGGAATAACGATTTCTAGTTCAAAAGAAAAGCAAAAAAAGACAGTATTTTTTTTTGGAGTTGTACAAAAGAAGTATTACCTTTGCGCCCCTCATTTAACGAATTGAGGATATTTAAAGGCTTTGAGTTTGATAAAAATGATTTAGCCTCTTTGAAGTTCATTGACGTATTGAGAAACAAAGGAAACAGCGTTTTTAAAGAATAAAACGACATCTCGAGCTCTTACAAATTCACGTTATTTTACAACGGAGAGTTTGATCCTGGCTCAGGATGAACGCTAGCGGCAGGCCTAACACATGCAAGTCGAGGGGCAGCACAAATTAGTTTACTAATTGGTGGCGACCGGCGCACGGGTGCGTAACGCGTATGCAACCTACCCTGTACTGGGGGATAGCCCGGAGAAATTCGGATTAAGCCCCCATAGTATATGTTGATCGCATGGTTAACATATTAAAGGTTACGGTACAGGATGGGCATGCGTCCTATTAGCTTGTTGGTGAGGTAACGGCTCACCAAGGCTACGATAGGTAGGGGGCCTGAGAGGGTGGTCCCCCACACTGGTACTGAGACACGGACCAGACTCCTACGGGAGGCAGCAGTGAGGAATATTGGTCAATGGGCGCAAGCCTGAACCAGCCATGCCGCGTGCAGGAAGAATGC
>JBJTXE010000077.1:0-13853 GCA_046082075.1 Bacteroidota bacterium | reverse complement strand
CAACCACGAAATGCCGGTGGACCCTGCTTTGTGGAAAAACGTTGCGACTCAAGCAGGAATTTCTACGGGCAGCGCTGGATTGGGCTTAGGGGCTTGGTTAGGAATAGCGGGTGGTGCAGCATTGCTCACCGCTGGGCTTTTCTATGGTACATCTTCAAAAGGAGATGTTGCAAAGGCGCCCTTGAAAGAGCCGAAAGAAAAAACAACCCTTACAGGTCCGATAAAAGCAAAAGAACAAGTTGCCATAAAAACTGGCGAAACAAAATATGCTCCCTCGGTAATTGAAATACAAGCCCCGGAAAAAGTGATTAACCGCGCTGGAGGTGATACATCGGCAAGTTTAATTCCCGAAAAAATTCAGGAACCACTTGTAGTACAAGATAGTAAGGCAGCAGAAACGACGCAAACCAGCGAACGCGATCCATTGGCCGAGGGTCAAAGCCCTTCAAGTTCTTCCCCGCAGGAAGTTTCCAAGCAAGAAACCCAAGCGAATACTCCAACCGCGAATTCGAATCCTAAGTCCTTAGTGATGCCCAATGCGATAACGCCCAACGGAGATGGGGTTAACGATGCCCTTACCCTGAACGCGGAAGGCTTGACCGATTTCAGTGTGGTGGTATTGGATGCGAACAATAAAGTGGTTTTTTCTTCGACGAATCCGGGTTTTGTATGGTACGGTTTACTGCCGAACGGAGATGTTGCTCCAGCAGGCACATACCAGTACTATTATACCGCCAAAGATGCCAACGGACGTTGGTGCAATCAGTTTTCTTTGCTTACTGTTCTTCGGTAGTCCTTTGTATTTCTAAGAAATGTTGTATATTTGCGTCCTCAAAATGAGGCCCCGGTGGCGGAACTGGTAGACGCGCTGGATTCAAAATCCTGTTCTTTCGGGAGTGCCGGTTCGATCCCGGCCCGGGGTACAAAAACCAGAGGGAGCAAAAGCAATGTGTCGATCTCTGGTTTTTTTTGCCTCATCGATTATGCAAGGCATGAGCTCTAAGATTGAAGCATTTTTATTTTTTACTTGTCCCTAAGGGTGTAAGGACGCGTTTAGGAATTCTTGTGGATTCGAGTGTTTTCTATGCATTTACCTCCATGGGTTACTGCCTTCATGAAGGTTCGCGTGTTTTTATAATGCTTATTTTTGAGTCGATGAATAAAAAAGTTCTCCTCAATATTCAAGAACTATTGCAAGTACGGCAAATGCCCGCAAAACCGCTGATTGGAGAAGAATTTAAAAAACTTTCTAAAATAAAGAATGCTTATTTGGTGCTGAACGATAATGAAGTGGATAGTTTTGGGGAGATGTCAGCGTTAAATCAGGATATTTTGCAAGAAGCCGAGGTGATTGATGCTTCGGGAAGATTGGTTTTTCCGGCATTTTGCGATTCACACACGCATGCTATTTTTGCGGCACCAAGAGAAGCTGAGTTCGTGGATAAAATAAAGGGCTTGAGTTACCAGGAAATTGCGGCGAAGGGCGGTGGAATCTTGAATAGCGCAAAAAAAGTTCAATCAATGCCAGAGGACGAGCTATTCCTCCTGTCCTTGGAAAGAGTAAAACAGATTATAGCCGGGGGGACTGGTGCTTTAGAAATAAAAAGCGGATATGGATTAACGCTGGAGGATGAGCTTAAAATGCTTCGCGTAATCAAGCGAATAAAAGAACATTTGGATATTCCGATTAAAGCAACATTCTTGGCGGCCCATGCAATTCCTGTTGAATTTCAAGGAAACAAAGAGGGATTTATGGCGCAAGTTGTGCATCATTGGATTCCAAAGGTCCTTGAGGAGGGTCTAGCGGATTATATCGATTTGTTTTGTGAAACCGGTTATTTTGATGCAAGGGACATTGAATTAATCGCAGAAGCAATTCAAGGAAGCTCCTTAAAATTGAAAGTACATGTTAATCAATTCACCGCCATTCAGGGGATAAAAACCGCGGTAGAAAAAAAGGCCCTATCGGTAGATCACTTAGAGGTTTTGGAGATAGAGGATATCATGGCTTTACAAACAGGAGAAACCATCGCCACCTTGCTTCCAGGATGTTCATTTTATTTAAACATTCCTTTTTCACCCGCAAAAGAATTAATGAAAAATGGAATACCCATTGCCCTAGCGAGTGATTACAACCCGGGTTCATCACCAACGTCCAATTTATTTTTTGTGTGGTCTCTGGCTTGTATTAAAATGAAGTTGACCCCAGAAGAAGCTTTGAATGCATTGACCATCAACGCTGCATTTGCTATGGGTTTAGAATCCACCCACGGAACAATATTTCCAGGATACAAAGGAAAATTAATTGTAACCAATAAGGCTTCGTCATTGGCGTACATTCCTTACGCTTTTGGAACGAATCATATTCATCAAATTTTAAATTAATGAAGGTAGTGTGGGGCGTCTTCTTCTTGGTGCTTTCTGTTTCGTCTGCATTTTCTCAACCGTATAAAAGTTCAGGGGAACTCTTATGGGAAATAGATAATGGAAAAAACAAATCGTATCTCTGGGGAACACTACACTCTAACAGTAAGGATCTTTTTCAGTTTCCTGATTCCGTGTTTTGGGCCTTTTCCAAGTGCCAGAAGGTGGCAGTAGAGATGGATGTTTTCGACTATTTCTTAGAGAAAGAACCAATCATTGAAGACCGTAATGTATTATTGGATAAAAGAGGAAAAATGTACACCTCTTCGGATGAGCCTTCTCCCACCTTTTATGGAACGGAGGACGGAATGCCTCAATTCATGGATGCCTTTTTTCAAGAAGAGGCAGAGAGAGCAGGAAAAACCATTTTAGCACTTGAGTCGCCAGACCTTCAAACCCAAGCGCTAGGTTCAACATCTTTGGTAGATCTAGGGATTTATGGTGGGGCTTCTGGTCAGGAATTATTACATAAACTGTATTTAGAGGGAAAAATCTCAGTAATAGACCAACTTCTGCGGGCGAGGTTTTCGCGACAACAACAAGGTTATATAGACCTTATCGAAAAAAGAAATGAACGCATATCGGAGAAGGTGCTCCAGGAATTAAAAACAAACACCGTGTTTTGCGCAGTGGGTGCGGCACATCTTTATGGGGAGAAGGGTATCGTACATCTATTGCGCTTAAAAGGCTGCACAGTACGAAGAATGCAACTTACTACGGTTAATTCAACGAGCACAAAAGGTTTCCCAACCCAGCGTAAATTTGAGTACTATAATTCCTTTGAAGGGACTGTTGTTAAAGCGATTTTTCCCGGAATTCCAAGAGCTATTCCGTCTGGGGTTGTTTTCAAAGAACTTGGCCAAGGAAACACCTATAAAATACAATGGCAACCCAGAGACACCACCTTGACGTTATTGGAATATGCGGAGATATTAATGGCTCCTCCGCCAAATTGCCCCTACACGCTTGGGGTATTAGACGATGGAACGCAATATGTACAGGGATTAAGCGACGCATATCCCGATAGGTTGGCCTGGAAAAGGATTTTAATGAATGAGCAGCACATCGCTATTTTGACATGTCAAGGAGGTAACAAAATGATGAATTCGAATAGGCCAAATCTTTTTTTTAACAATGTCGTTCTTGAGTAAAGTATATCATGAAAGAACTTAATTTTGATACGCCGCTCGATGTTCCACAAATGTTGGTTTTTACCCCATTTCAAGAGGACTTAACCCAATGGTTGTTGGGGCAAATTAGCTCAGCGCATGTCTATGACGGTTCGAATCCAGCCTTGGCGAAGAAATTGAACGTACTGACCGATGATGAATTATTCTTCCTCTTTTCTCAGACAAAGACCTCTATTTTTACCCATATAGACCGGTTGAGCTCATTTATTCGAATAGTCGAGGTTTTCTGCAGACACGAAAATGAACTGCAACTTTTTGCCCTTAGCCAAAGCAAGAATTACACACAAAGGTTGGGTAAAGCGACTAGCTTAAACATTTTTAGTTATTCATTACCTAGTTTTTCAACACTATTACAACGTTTTGGGATTTTTAAATCCGGCCAATGTTTACCAAAATGGCTAGTTCATGGTATGACTCTCCTCGATAATCCCGCCTTTAATTTCAAAAATGCTGCTTGGCTTATTAAATCCAAAAATCAACGAATAAACAAGCCCGAAAGCATGGAAAAAGCGCTGGTTTTTTTAGCAAATCATTCCCATAAGACACTCGGCTATAATGAAATAGGTTCATGGTGCGGTATTGACAATGAGACGGCACAGCGATATGTGGAAATGTTAAAGGACTATGGTGTGGTATTTCCTCTCATGTCTTTTTCTTCCCGAAAAAGATACGAGTATATTAAAGGTTTTCGAGCGGCTTTTTTGGATAATGGGACCTTAAATTGGTATAGGAACAATTTCTTGGAGATTGACAAACGAACAGATGCATTAGACCTCTGGAAGAATTGGGTAATTGCCGAAAAAATTAAAAAAGATTCCTCTGAACTGAAAAAAAACCAATACTTTTTTTGGCAATCCCATACACGACAAAATATTGATTTAATTGTCCTAACAGAAACGGGTGAAAAACAGGCTTTCATAATGGTATGGAATGCAAAACGCGCTATTAAAGCGCCTCCACTTTTTGCAAAATACTATCCGGATATACCCGTACAGGTCATAAATCCATCCAATTATCTAACCATGCTTTCCCAATGAAAACATTTATTGAGACCTGTGTACAAGAACTTGTGTCAAAACATGCTGACACGCAGGATTTTTTGTTGGTAATTCCCTCCAAGCGAGCCAAAAAGTATTTCTATGAATCCTTCGTCAAAGCCTACAACAAGCCCGTTTTTCTTCCGGAAATCTATACCGTGGATGAATTATTGAAGAAAAACCTTGATAAAACGCCCATAGACAATACCCGCCAATTATTTTTGTTATATCAAGCTGTTCAAGAAAATCCTGGGTTTGAAGATTTGTCCTTTGAATCTTTTTTGTCTTGGGGACCCATTGTGTTGAGTGATTTTGAGGAAATGAACCGTTATTTATTAGACATTGACCAAGTATTCAAAAATCTTGTTTCCATCAAAGAGCTGGAAAGCTGGAACTTAGAAGAAGGGAAGGAAATTTCGGAGAGCCAAAAGCAGTTTATGGCATTTTGGGAAATTTTACCGTCGCTTTACCATAAATACCGAGAAAAATTGTCCACACGAGGCTTCACAACGGGGGGCTTATTGTTGCGATATCGCGCCACAAACCCGTCGGCTCTCATGTCCGATAAGTACACGTATTTTATTGGCTTTAACGCGTTAACGAAAGCGGAGCAACAAATAATCCAGGCTTATATCACCTTAAAAAAAGGCGAATATTGGATTGATGTAGATGACTTTTACATGAATAATTCAATACATGAAGCGGGAATGTTCCATCGAAATAATAGGGATGTTTTTGGTCAAGCAACACCAAAATTCAGTCTGGACGAACTCAAAACTAAAGAATTATACGTTGAGGTTATTGCATGCCCCCAAGCCTCGGGACAGGTTAAAGTTGCTGCATCTGAACTTTCGAAGTTAAAGGAAGAAGAGCTCGAAACCACGCTGGTTCTTCTAGCCGATGAGCGGTTGATAATGCCTCTTTTGAAGAACATACCAGCGACGGTAAAAAAAGCCAATGTTACGGTAGGTTTGCCTTTAAATCAAACACCCCTTAAATCCTTTGTTGATATTATCTTTTCAATTCAGGAAAACAAGGAACGCTTCAAAACACAAAGTGCCTATTACAAAGATTTATTAACGCTTTTCCAACACCCATTTGTTACGGTTTGGATATCCCAAGTAGTTCGGGATAAAATAACGCAGTGGGAAATTGCGACGATTAAAAATAACCGTGTTTTTCAATCGGAAAAGAACTTGTTATTCCACCCCTCACTGGATGCAATTATTCAACTCTTGATGATAGATTGGAACAGCGATTATCGTTTAGCCATAGAAATTATTCAACAAATAGGTAAAGAGCTATGCCAAGCGTTAGGTTCTCATAACGAGTTTGAATATCAGTCGATGGTTGTTTTTCAGCAAGGTCTTTTGGCCCTAGCTAATTTAGCAGAGGAAGGATTTCCTCCCATGAACACAAGAACCTTTAAACAATTCTTTAACCAGCATTGGGCCTCATTATCCTTGGCTTACCACGGTAACCCAACGCAAGGATTGCAAATTATGGGGCTTTTAGAAACACGAATGTTGGATTTTAAAACGCTTATAGTATTAGGCATGAATGAGGGGATATTGCCACCAAACAACGGCTTAGATTCGATTATCCCAATGGATTTACGAAGAGGCTTAGGATTGCCAACGCCGAAAGAGAAACAAGGGCTTTTTTCACACCATTTTTATCGCCTGTTACAACGCGCTAAATCTGCAATTTTCACCTACAATACCGGGGGAGATGGCATCGGCACCTCCGAGCCTAGTCGTTATCTTACCCAAATTGAAATGGAACTATGCCGTGAAAACCCGCTGATAAAGTTTTCCAGAAAAGTTTACACAACACCGCTATCATTAACGCAAGACTTCCAATCTACATGCATAGAAAAGCGGCCCCAAATTGTGCATTTACTCGAGAATTATTTTTCAAAAAAGGTTTCTGCAAGTGCAGTGAATAAATATTTACAATGTCCTTTAGACTTTTATTTTCGCTATTTAGCCGAACTAGGGGAAGAAGAAACAGTTGAAGAGGACTTGGAAATGAGTAGTATGGGGAAAATTATTCATAGTACTTTAGAGCAGCTTTACCTTCCATTTGTTGAGAGGGATAAAAATAATGAACCGGTAAATCCTCCTCCTCCTCCCATTAAACCAGCGGATATTGATGGTTTAATTATTCAGGCGCCCCAAGAACTCAGACGACAGTTTACGCTTTATTTGGATAACGACGAGAGTTTAATTGCCTCTGGGAAGAATTACTTAACCTATACCGTGGCATTAGAATTTGTGGTGAATTTATTGAAAAACGATCAATCCTACATAAACACGGTTCAAGAAGATGTGTACATTCATCGGCTTGAAGCCTTGCTGATGGCCCCAATGGCCGTACAAGTTAATGGAACATTAAAGACCTTGAATTGGGTCGGTTTTGTAGACAGAATAGACCGAGTTAATGATCAATACCGTTTGGTTGATTACAAGAGCGGCAAAGTAAAGGCAGAGGATGTGGAGTATGCACAAAAAGAGGAGGTTCGCAAGTCGTTTCTTGCTTGTAAACACGCACTGCAATTAGCCGTATACACCTATTTATTTGAACATAATTATGGATTCTTGCCTGCTGAACAAGGAATATATGCGCTACAGAAAAGCAAGAATGCCTTTTTCCCTTTACGGTTAAAAGAGCTGAATGAGGCCACCTTTATGTCGGATTTTAGAGAACTTATTGAAAATGTTCTCGAAGAAATGTACGACTTGGACAAACCCTTTGAACATCAGTCAACCGCAAAATATTGCAGTTATTGTTAAAAAAAATCCGGAATGGCTGACATTCCGGATTTCTCTGCAAGTTAATTAAATCTAAGTGGCATATGAGCCGCTGGGTACAAGACGTTAACTTATTAAAAAAGGTTGCTTAGTAAAGCTGAGTTTTTAATGCGTCACGATAATCTTTCAACTCTTCTCGGTTCACCTTTTGTTCGGCATTCTGAAGAAGCGAAAGTAAATAGAGTAAATTTTCCTGGTCTTCAATTCCTTCTACCGGATAACGGGTGCCTTCCTCGTCCTCTTCGAATTGACCTTCTACGTCAAATGCCTCGTTTTCTTGAAGGTATTCATAGGTAAAACGTAAAATTTTAACAACCAAGGGATCCTTTTCGATTTTGGCCAATTCACGCAATGCTTTCAATTCTTCTACCAAGTTCTCCGAGGTAACTCCGGCTTGTTCTACAAGCTGAATGATTGCACCTAATTTTTCTTTGGCTGCTAATGTTTTCATATTCTTACAATAGGTGCAAAAATAAGGTTTTTTATGGTTAGACAAAATCGGCGAAGAATGGATTTTCTTAAATTTGTTGATGGACTATTTTTTTCAAGCCGTTGTCATAGGACTGCTCCTTAGCTTGATGATAGGCCCAGTTTTCTTTCTGCTATTGGAAATAAGCATCACGAAAGGGTTTAAGTCGGCAATTGTTTTTGATCTTGGCGTGCTATTAAGTGATGTTTTTTATGTGTTTCTTTCCATGTTTTTCGCCTATCAATTAAAAAGCTTGGGCACCTTAAAAAACAACGTTATTTTGAGCATGGTGGGCGGTGGATTATTCTTGGCCTATGGGATTTATAATTTGTGGTTTAAAAAAATTTCCATTACCTCTCCACAGGACCTCGACCAGGGGCTGTCTGAAGTAGAACCGCAGGGGCAAATTGCCGATCGTAATAAGGTTAAGCGAAGAAATTATGCCTTGCTTTTTCTTAAAGGGTTTACGTTGAATTTATTAAACCCAGGGGTAGTTATTTATTGGCTAGCCATAATAGCAAAGGGATTTGATCTCGTAGAGAATCACCCTGGATTTTGGCATATTTACTTGTTTATTGGGATTGTTCTTGGGGTCTTTTTTGGCTTCGACTGCTTGAAAGCTTATTTAGCCAATAAACTAAAGCCTTTAGTTACCGTGAATTTGTTAAAGGCCCTCAACCTTCTTATCGGTGCTGTTTTTATGGGGACCGGCATTTTTTTGATCCTCCGACAGATTTTGCGAATGTAACATGTACTTAGATTATTGTTGTAAATAAATGAATAAATTTTTTTGTTTAGTTCTTCTTGTTGGGTTTGCATTTTGGGTAAAGGCACAGAAAGTTTTACCTGAAAATTTGGGGCCAAAAGTGAAGTTGTATTGGGATGCGGAAAATAAAAAGATGCACTCTACAGGCAGCTATTATACCGACGAAATACGACCCGTGACCACGGAAAAACATGGAAAGTGGTTGTTTTATTCCTTGACAGGAACACTTGA
The DNA here is from genome assembly GCA_046082075.1 of Bacteroidota bacterium. Lineage (GTDB taxonomy): Bacteria > Bacteroidota > Bacteroidia > Flavobacteriales_D > Crocinitomicaceae > UBA952. The sequence goes on along the minus strand of JBJTXE010000077.1, from coordinate 4,923 downwards.
GGAAGAACGCTTTTATTACCGAGATCGAGTACATGGAAAACAAACCGTTTTTTTTCCGAATAAAAAGGTTAAACAGGTGTATTACTCAAAATTCAACGTCCCAGACTCTGTGTTTAAAGAGTACGACGAAAGGGGAGCCTTATTGATCCATGGAAACTATACGATGGGTTCCCCTGAAGGCAAGTGGCTGTATTATTATCCCGATTCGAGCCTTTGGAAGGAGGAATTCGTTTCCAATGATACAACCTATTTGATGTCGTATTATGAAAACGATAAAAACCATACCCCTACCGTTGTTAAAGGAAATGGAAAGGTTATTACCTATTTTCAATCTGGGGCAATCAAAGAATCTTATGCTTTTAAAAACGGGCTAAAAAATGGTCCTTTTTTCGAACAGCTGGCCTCGGGTATTACCGTGATTTCTGGGGAATTCTTGACGGGTAAAAAACACGGAAAATGGACCTTCAATTTTGCAGATGGTTTGTTGGAAAAAAAGCTAGGATATGAGCAAGATTCTCTAGATGGAGAATATTGGGTCCTGTATCCTAACGGTGTTGTTCAAACGGAAGGCAATTATCAAAAAGGGAAAAAACAGGGGCCCTGGGTTTGGAGAATGCAGAACGGCGATGTGGAAATGATCGGTAGCTTCGACAACAACCTGCAGGATGGGGATTGGAAGTATTATTTTTCTTCAGGGGAACTTTCCTATCATGCTCATTTTGAAAAAGGTCTGAAAAGCGGTTTATGGGAATACTTTTACAAAGATGGTCAAGCATTTCGAAAAGGAACCTACGAAAAGGATAAGAAAGAGGGGAAATGGCAAACTTGGTATGAGGACGGAACCTTGTTAATGGAAGGAAAATACCATCTCGATAAAGAGGTAGGAGATTGGAAAAATTATTGGCCAACTGGAAGGTTAAAAAACCAGTCCTATTATTCATCAGGAAAATTAGACGGGGCGTGGTATTCGTTTTCCCCGGATGGAAAACTCCAATTATTCGGGCGTTACAAAAACGATTTGAAAAAGGGAAAATGGACGGAGTTTTACGCAAATGGCATGAAAAAAGAGGAGATTACCTATGCCATCAAAAGAATTAAGAACGCATCAAATGACGTAGTCGCAATGGGTTTCAAGGAGGTTAGAAGTGTTGAGCAAGGCAAGTATCGAGCATATTCTCAAATAGACTATAAAGTTAAAGAAACAGGGAGATTTGCTGCAGGAAACAAAGTGGGGAAATGGATCAATTTCTATCCAGGGGGAGTTGTTCCTGCGGTGGTTTCTAATTTTAGAAAAGGATTACTGCACGGTGTGTTTTGTCAGTACGACCGCCGGGGCAATAAAATGAACGAAATACACTATAAGAAAGGGTTAAAAGATGGATTGTTCATCGTTTATGGCAAAAACGGAGCACCTATCGTGAAAAAAATGTTCAAGAGTGGGCACGAATTACAACGACGAAACGCCGAGGATATGTTCATGCCTTAGTCCTCAATTAAGATCAAATCAATTTGCCGCTTTCGAGGGCTTACCTCCTCCACTCGAACGCGTACTTGAGTTCCTAGAGTGTACGACTTACCCGTTTTTTTACCGACGACTTGGTGTTTATCTGCGTCAAAAGAAAACCGGTCAAATGAAATGCTTTGTAATGGAACCATTCCTTCGCAATGGTTTTCCAAAAGACGAACGAAAATACCATAATCTGAAATACCAGAAACCAATCCATCGAATTCATCTCCTATGCGGTCTATGAGCATTAACGTTTGAAAATACTTGGTCGATTCTCGTTCCGCTTCCGTCGCTTTTCGTTCATTCGCCGAAATTTTCTTACATATCTCTTCTAAATTCGCGAGCATTTTTATTTTGCCGAATTGCTTTTTTTCAAACAATTGTCGATGAACGATTAAGTCAGCATACCTCCGTATCGGTGAGGTGAAATGCGTATAAAATTTAAAAGCCAATCCAAAATGTCCAATGTTTTGGGTACTGTACACAGCTTTTGCCATGGAACGAACTACCATGCTTTGAATCAATGGATAATAAGGTTCTGTTTCAATCGACTTTAATAAGGCATTAATGGACTGTGCCGAATGGTTTAAATCACTGATTTCTAATTCAAGCCCAAACTTCTCACAAAACATATGCAACAAACTAAGCTTTTCTGGGTCGGGCAGGTCGTGGATTCTATAGATAGAGGTATGTGTTTCACCTTTTTCTTTTTGGGGAGTAAGCTCCATGGCAATAGTTTTGTTAGCCAGCAACATGAATTCTTCAATAAGTTGGTGTGCCTCTTTTGAGGTCTTTAATACCGTGGCCATTGGGGACCCATTATCCGAAAGAACAAAGCGCAATTCTTCCGAAATGATGTTTAATGCTCCATCTTTAAAGCGCTTTGCGCGCATTTTTTTGGCAAAGGAATTCACACGATGGATAATAGGAGAAAGAAGGTCCTCCTTGCCCTCGATAATTTCCTGTACTTCCTCATAAGCAAATCGACGGTTCGAATGAATCACCGTTTTTCCAAACCAATGTTCTTGAATTTCCCCTTGCGGACTGAATTCAAATACCACTGAAAAAGCTAATTTGTCTTCGTTCGGGCGAAGAGAGCACAGTACGTTGGATAGTTGCTCTGGTAACATCGGCATAACACGATCTACTAAATACACTGAATTCGATCTCTTCAGCGCTTCTTTGTCCAAGGGAGACTCCTCTTTTATATAGTGCCCAACATCTGCAATATGAACTCCAATAGAAACATTTCCGTTGTCTAATTCTAAGTAAGATATAGCGTCGTCAAAATCTTTCGCATCAACAGGGTCAATGGTAAAAGTTAATACTTCCCGCATATCCCTCCTTCGAAGTATTTCCTCTTCCGTAATTTCGGTGGAGATAAGACTCGCCTCTTTCATGACTTCTTCAGGAAAATAAGGATCAAACCCCTGATTCACCAAGATTGAAATCATTTCTGAGTCGTTAGAACCGGGAAAACCAAGGGTGGCTACCACCTCTCCATGCGGAGTTGAATGGTCGTTCGGCCAAGCGGTAATCTTTGCCACAATGCGCATTCCGTTTTTCGCTCCATTCAATTGTGCCAATGGAATTTCGACCGGGACACCGTATTTGACGCTATCTGGATAGAGCAAAGCTTTGTCATTTTTGATTTTTAAAGTGCCGACCATTTGAAGTCGAGCGCGCTCTATAACGGAGATAATTCTTCCCTCTTTCTTGCCGTTACGTTCATTGATTAACGTGAACTGAACACGATCACCATCCATTCCCACCCCTTTGTTTTCCTCACGAATCAAAACGTCATTGTTTTGGCCTTCTTGTCGTATGAACCCAAACCCTTTTGCGTTTAACTCGAAAAACCCCTCTAAAATCCGACCTTGTTTCAAGGCAAAACTATGGGCATTAACTTGTTCTAAGCGGTTTTTTGCAACCATTCGTTGCACCGCGTCAAGAATTCGCTGCCGATCTATGGGTTTGTTAGCATTCAGTAAATAGCAAAGTTGTTTGTGGGACAAAACGGCCCCTTGGTTTTTGGAGAAAACGGCGATTATTGATTGGCTTACACTTTCCTGAGAAGAAGAGGAAGATGGATTTCGCTTTCCGAAGTTCTTTTTTGACATTACAAAATCCCCCGATTAGTGGCGGATGATTACTTTTCGAGTAAACGGTTTGGAAGTGGTGCTTTCGAAATACAGAAAATATACTCCGCTTTTGAATTCAGCAGTAGCGATTTTTTTGGACCCGGTCAATACGTCTTTCATTAAAACAGCACCCATAGCATCTACCATTTTAAATTGAAAGGATTCAGCATTTGAACTAGACAACTGTAAATAGTCGTCAGCAGGGTTTGGTACAATCGAGACCGTCACAGGATCTTTCAATGGTTTGTTCTCGGCAACGTAATCTACTATAACGTCCACGGAATCTAAGTACGCAAGTCCTGCACTATTCGTAATGTAATATCGGTAATGCGCAAAACCAGAAACACCATCTGCAGGATTAAAATCAGGCTTCATTTTTCCGTATTCTCCAGGTAAGATGTCGAACAACACGCCGGCACCTCCTGGAGACGTCCATGGATTAGTGGTCATTTGAGTGCTTGAATAACAAGCCCCACCAAACGGATCCGAAGAATGCCCCCAGCACAACCCATCTGCCCAACCTGCAGGAACGGACAATTGCTTCCGGGTAATGCGCCATTTCTGATTGATGGCGGAATTATTGTGAATTTCAAAGGTAACGTCAAAGGTTGCTCCAGACGGGGCATTGACCGAATAAGGAGAAGTTCCAGAGGATAAATCGGTATTTTGACCTTCTAAAAAGATGGAAATATTGTCTTGCGCCTTGAGGAGAGTGAAAGGCAATACGAACAATAAAAAGAGGTAAATATTACGCATAAGCCGAATAAATATAGTTTCAAATCTAACGATATTAACGGACTAATCCAAGCCATCTAACGTAAAATCTTTAAAATAAATTATCCTTGCTTTCGGCATTACCTTTGATAAGGCGTTAAAAACTTAACTATGAAACGATTACTTACATTAGTTCTTATTTCTTGTACATTTTATGTGATGGGTCAACATTCCGCTGCGGACTCGGCCAGCAATAAAAAAGTCTCTTCTGTACTGCTTAAAGATATCAACGGTAAGAGTTTTAATACCTCTGAACTTGGCTTTACCGGTCCAGTGGTAATTAGTTTCTGGGCCACTTGGTGCGCTCCATGCAAAAAAGAGCTTATGGCGATTCATGAGTTGTACGAAGATTGGCAAACGGAAACGGGAGTGAATTTAGTCGCGGTATCGATTGATGACGAAAAAACGAAACGCGATGTGATTACGTATGCCAACGGTAAGGGATGGGATTACACGGTTTTACTTGATCCAAACGGCGACTTTAAACGGAGCATGGGGGTT
>JBJTXE010000076.1:0-6752 GCA_046082075.1 Bacteroidota bacterium | reverse complement strand
CCCCAAATACAAAACACCCTCATTCGCCACCATTGTGGTGGGCTTTGTTGTTGCAATACCCACATTATTCTTGAGTTCTGAAATGGTTACCGAATTATGCAGTATTGGGACTTTATTTGCCTTTGTATTGGTCTGTGGTGGGGTTTTGATGCTGCAAAACAGAACCGATATACCTCGCGGAAAGTTCAAAACGCCTTACTTGAACGGTAAATACGTCATGCCCTTCTTAATCATTGGGGCCTTGGTTATCATTTATACGAACTTTAAACAAGAAGCACTTGATTTTGTGACCAATAAAGAAGAATTGAAAAGCCGCGATGAAATCGTACGAGGGTTAAATCCTAACGAAATTTATTTTTTAAAAAATCATCTATTATTGAACGATCGGGAATCCTTTCAAGCTTATGGATTCAACATCAATGATTTTTATGCCTCGAAGGGTATAGATCGTTTAGTAATGGACCTGAAGATTCTTAAACTGCCTAAGTCGCATTTTTACCGTTACGGTTGGAAGCATTTTCTCGATAAAATTCCCACCTGGATTTTCATTCTTTTCACCTTTTTTATTGCCGTCATGACCCATCTCAAGAATTTATCCACCATTCCGATTTTGGGACTTCTTTCGTGTTTGTATATGATGAGTGAAATCAAGGCAGAAAATTGGTTTTTCTTTTTTATATGGCTGATAATTGGCTTATTTATTTATGTGACTTACGGAAGAAAATATTCGAAATTAGCCTTAACGGAAAAACCGTAGTCTATCGATAATTCCCTTGCAATTACCTACATTTGTAGGCTAAACAGTTACATTCCATGTTTGAAAATTTAAGTTCGAAAATCGAGCGCGCCTTCAAAGTGCTCAAAGGTCAAGGTCAAATTACAGAAATCAATGTAGCGGAAACGCTGAAAGAAGTACGACGCGCCCTATTGGATGCTGACGTGAATTTTTCCACAGCCAAAGAATTTACAACAAAAGTCAAAGAAAAAGCCTTAGGTCGTGACGTATTAAAAGCCGTTTCACCCGGTCAATTAATGGTGAAGATTTGCCACGAAGAATTGGTGGAATTAATGGGCGGAAATGAAGTTGAAATCAACCTCAAAGGATCGCCGAGCATTGTATTAATGTCGGGTTTACAAGGTTCAGGTAAAACTACCTTTACCGGTAAACTGGGAGGGTATCTCAAAAATAAGAAAGGAAAAAAAGTGCTACTTGTTGCCTGCGATGTTTACCGTCCGGCGGCGATTGATCAGTTGCATGTTCTTGGTGAACAGCTTTCCATTGAGGTGTTTTCGGACCGGGAAGAAAAAAATCCGGTTGAAATTTCCCTTAAGGCGGTGCAACATGCTCGTAGTAATGGGTTTCAAGTGGTACTTATCGATACGGCGGGACGCTTGGCTGTGGATGAGGCAATGATGCAGGAGATTGCGGCGGTGAAAGAGGCGATTGAACCCTCAGAAACTTTGTTTGTGGTAGATTCCATGACAGGTCAAGATGCCGTAAATACCGCCAAAGCATTCAACGATCGCATCAATTTTGACGGTGTGGTCTTAACGAAACTCGACGGGGATACCCGCGGAGGAGCAGCGCTCTCCATTAAATCCGTGGTCAATAAGCCGATTAAATTCGTAGGTACCGGTGAGAAAATGGATGCCTTAGATGTGTTCTATCCTTCCAGAATGGCCGATCGTATCCTGGGGATGGGGGATGTGGTTTCTTTAGTGGAACGAGCTCAGGAGCAGTTCGACGAGGAGCAAGCGAAGAAGCTTCAGAAGCGCATCATGAAGGACCAGTTTGACTTCAACGATTTCTTGTCGCAATTGGAGCAGATTAAAAAAATGGGGAATGTCAAAGACCTAATGGGTATGATTCCAGGGATGTCGAAAGCCATGAAAGACACGGATATTCCGGACGATGCATTCAAAGGGGTAGAAGCAATTATTCGTTCCATGACGCCTAAAGAACGTTCCACTCCAGCCATTTTAAATACCTCCCGCAAAAACCGAATTGCCCAAGGTAGCGGCACCTCTATTGCTGAAGTGAACAAACTGATCAAGCAATTCGAGGAAATGCGTAAAATGATGAAAATGATGAACAATCCTCGGGCTATGGCTGGTCTAATGGGGCAAATGAAAAACATGCGTTAAACGGTGTCAGAATTTCAATTATACCCAGAAAAACCTGCGCTGGTTAAACCGGTGGAAAAAAGTAATTGGGGGCTTACCGTTTTTACAATCGTATTGTTTATTGCTGTCTTTTTGAGTTTTTACCGTGATCGCGCTGATTTCGTATTTTCGCTCGTCCTAGTGCTTTTGATCCATGAATTTGGACATTATTTCTTCATGCGACGTTTCCAGTATGAAAATGTAAAGATGCTTTTCATTCCGATGATGGGGGCTTTTGTTAAGGGCTCAAAAACTGTTTTTTCCCAGAAAGAAAGTATTCTTGTGGCTTTGAGCGGCCCCATTCCGGGAGTCTTTTTAGGAGCAGTAGGCCTGGTGTTGAGCGTTTATTTTCAATGGAACTGGTTAGTGCTCCTTTCGTTCATATTTCTTTTCGTGAATGCCGTAAATCTTTTACCGCTCGACCCCTTGGACGGAGGTCAAGTACTGAAAGTTCTGCTGATTAAGCAGCAGGATTGGTATGGTTTATTGTTTTCTTTAATTTCTTCCTTGTTGCTCATCGTGATAGGATTTATACTCAACGATTGGTTGGTTGTTAGTTTTGGGTTCTTAATGGGATTTCGAGTGCGCGCAATGCAAGTAAATTATAAAATTCGCCAAAACCTAGAGGAATTAGAAGTTAATTATCATGTCACCTATGAACAATTGAGCAACAGAGATTACCATGTGATCAAGGAATTATTGGTGGAGCACCGTCCAATAGCTGCACAATATGCCGAAAATCTGAACGAAGAAAACGAACAACTAATCGTTCAATTGGTGGATGAATTACTTGTACCGCCAATGCTTCAGGATATCAGTTTTATAGGAAAAAGCGCTGTGATTGTTGTTTGGATTCTTGGGATTTTATTGCCGTTTTTTTTATTACTCACCCTCGATCTAAATTGGTATTTTGCTTCGCTTTAACGGATTAATTTTAGTACTGTTTGGATTGGGCGTTTCTGTACATGGACAATGCGATCGTGTCTATTTCAAAGGCAGGGTTGAAGATACCCTCCGACCGCAATCGTTCTACAACTTATTAGTAGTCAATCGAACTACAGGAAAAGCTTCGTTTGGACTGCCGGATGGAAGATTTAGTGGTTACGCCTTTCCCAATGATACGATAGCCCTTTCGGTAAAACAATATCCAATCTACGAATTCATCGTTAAAGGCGATTCCAATTGTCAATGCCAAGTTGTTGCATTTATCGACCGTTTGCCCCAGGAAATGGCCGAGGTTGTGGTTAAACCGCTGAAAACCTTGGAACAAATTAAGGAAGAGCGCGCTGCACTCGCCTTGAGAGACACGAGGATGGTGTCCGGTGTCAATATTTTAGAGAGCCCTATTACGGCATTATATCAAGCATTTTCCAAGAAAGAACAAAACAAACGCTGGATAGCGGAACAGGTCTACAAAGATAACCAACGGAAAGTTGTGCAGGAATTGTTGAGGCTTTATGTGGCGTATGAAATCATTGACTTACAAGAATCGGAATTCGATGACTTTCTACAGTTTTTAAACCTCGACCCTGATTTTTTAAAAACAGCCTCGGAGATGGAACTCATTACGTATATCAAAGATAAATTCGAGCATTTCAAAAGATTCAATGCTGGCGAATAAGCTCGTTAATCGCATGGGTCCAGGTGTGCCAAGAATAGTGTTCTTTCACAAAATTCCTGCCTTCTTTACCCACCAAAGCAGCTTCGTGGTCTGAATGTAGAAACTCATCAATTGCCGCCATAACCTCCTCCGGTGAATTTGCTACTTTAACAGGACTGTTGGGAATAGCAGCTGCCGCAAGACTGGAAACAATGCAGGGTATTTCTAAAGCCATCGCTTCCAGCACTTTATTTTGCAAACCGGTTCCAATTTGCATTGGCGCTATAAAAATCTTTCCTTGTACATAAACGGAACGGATATCGTCTTGCCAACCTAACATCGTAACATTATCAAATCGTTGCACATAGTTGCTTAATTTATTCCCGAGGTTTGCCCCAGCAATCAGTAAGGTGAGGTCTTTTCTGTACTGAAGTATGTTTTCGCATAACCAATGAATTGCATCGATGTTGGGAGCATAGGATAAGTTTCCGACGAAAACTAAATCATGGGTAGGGTTTCGTTTACTTACTGGGGCGAAGGTTTCTGTGCATATTCCGTTCGGAATTACCCTGATATGAGTCCTCTGTGGATGAGGCATTCCATTAACGTCTTGTTGGCTGATCATCAAATGAAACTCGAAATAATGGAAAATACGTTGCTCATATTCCTTAAGGCGCTGCGATTCCATGGAAAAAACAAACCGTTTAAACGATTTTGACACCCCTTTCCGACGTTCCATGCCCACCGATAAAAGATCCATGTAGTCGAGTGTTTTACGGCAGTGATGGTAATGTTTTACATATTCAGCCGGCCGAATCATTTGACAAAAGATGTGATCTGGTTGAAGCGTGTATAGAATCTTTTTAACCCGTCTTTGGGTTAAGAAATCTGTAAAATAGGCCAATTGAAAAGGCCAATTTTGAATAACGTTACGGCAAAGACGAAATAGGATACCCCAACGGCTCAAATTGAAAACGTGAATTTCTTGAGTGTACAACTTTAGTTCGTCAAGCCATTCTTCCTTCACAGGCTCATCCGAGAGGGCAACCAAGTAAATGCGAAAATCCTGACTTAATCCTTTGATCAAATAGTACGCTCTCAGTTTATCTCCTTTTTCCAAAGGAAAGGGAAAGCGTGAGGTAATAAAAAGGAGTTTTGGCTTATGCTCCATGCAAAAGATTTTCAAGTTGTACAACTCGGTCATGCACGTTTAAGTAAACATCAATTTCCTCTGGTATTTTGGATAAGATATCTGGAATTATTTCATCGGAGGTGGTTAAGCGCTCCATTTGCCATAAAAATTCGTGATCGGAACTCGAAGCAACAAAGCAGGAGAGGGCGTCGAGTCCGTCAAGTCGGTTTTCAAAGGTTATCACGGGCTTTTTAAAGGTCAATGCATCCAATAATTTCATGTTAAAGCCTGTTCCTTGGATCACAGGATTAATAAGGAACCGTTGCTGTTGGATGAAACCATGCAAGTCTTGAACAAATCCGTGACCTAACACACCAACGGATGCATTCGTATAGCGTTCCGAACCTTTGCCAGCAATGGATAACTGGGCGTGGGGGAATTTACGACGGTGTTCCGGCCATAGTTCTTTCAAAAATCGTTTCATCGCTGTTGCATTAGGCAGCCACGACATATCGCCAACATACCCAATCGACATCTTGGGGAACACGGCAGACTCAACTACAGTTTGGGGCGCCACGTGCGGCAAAAACAACTGCGTTGACGAATTCCATTGTTTTAAGGTAGTAATTTCATCCTTGGAAATACTTAAAACATGAGAAGCCAAGGCCACTTTTTCCTTTTCAAAATCCTTCATTTTATGAGCGATCCATCGATGCATAGGTCTTTTCCACCAACCATCACTTATCGCGTTGTTTTTCCAATAATTCGTTTCTATATTGTGAGAACGATAAATGATTTTCGAGCAATTCGAGCGAGTATTACTGAGTAGGCAAAGCGCATAGAATCCATCGCAAATAACAACATCAAATCCCTCGGAATCGATTAATTTACCTAAAGTATTTTGGGCCTTCTCATCTGTATACCTTAGCACATTTAAAGGCGTTTTTGAAAAGGTCATTTTCCAATGGCTGCACTTGATGCGCGTGTCGATGTGTAACGGGACCAGTTTTATGGTTGAATCAATGCTTGGTTGTTCGAAGACCTTATGCCGTGGTGTTACCATTGGAGAATAGGTGATGTCCAACGAAGCGCATCGGGTCAAGGCATCAAAAAACAGGAACATAGCTTGCGATCCACCGTCCAATACAGGTAAAATGGGTTTGTGGGTAATGTATAATACCTTAGTCATGCTCATTTTCTCAACGTCCACCACTTAATTTTCGGCAGTTCAATTTTACGGTCGTTATTCGCCATATACGTAACGACAACCGCTAAGGGAGTAAAAAAGATTCCTGGCATCCACATACCAAGCCAAGGCTCGACCACGTAGGTATCGGCGAGATTATCTCCAATACTGTATATGATAAAGTAGAACATAAAGAGCAGGGCAGCAATCACTACAGGGGCTCCAAATCCCCCCTTACGAACGACGGCACCTAAAGGCGCACCAACGAAAAACAAAACGATGATCGAATACGTTAGCGAAAATTTCCGATGAAACTCAATCCAAAACTGGGCGTTCTCATGATCCATTGAAACAATAAAATTCTCATGGTTCCGAATATTTTCATTGATTTGATACAATTTGGTAATCACGTCTTGTTGAAGCTGTCTTTTTTCCAGAGGCCCGAGGGAATCGAAGGGGAGAATAGAAGAGGCCTTGGTGTCCAGCATTGGATCGTTGTTTAGTTGTTTAGAAATATTGGCTGGGACTATTGTTTGAAATGTCGGAAAACTGCCTTTAATGCTTTGGATAAATTGATGTGAAATGAATTTCTTTCGTTGGTCTAAGGAATCGGTGGCATGCCCAATTTGAAAAACGTTTAACATTTCATATTTATCTTGAAATATCTCAGC
>JBJTXE010000075.1:0-3489 GCA_046082075.1 Bacteroidota bacterium | reverse complement strand
CCACCTCCTCCGAGCGATGCCTCGCTGACGGGATTCGAATTGCACAGAAAAGCAGCGCCACCGCAGTCTGCACCGGGATTCGTGGTTGGCGTATAACTGTTGATGCAAAGCTCAAAAGTCCCCTCGTTGTTCGGAGGCGTTGAAACCCGAATGTAATAGGTGTTACCTGGAACTAATGCTCCTTCGTACAATTGGGTGGTGCCAAAACCTGGGGTGCCATTGCTGCAATTTAATTCGTTTAATAGTCCTCCGCAAATCCCATTGTAAAGAGCTAGCCTAGGCTGTCCCATGCTACCACCACCTCCGACACCGCTCGCGGAAAGCAAGACATCTGTACCGAGAGCAGTAAATGAAAACCAAACATCCTCCGTCGCATTCGCTCCCCAACACGTGGGAAGACCGTAGGACCCAACGGTAGAACCGACGTTGGTATAAAAACCGTTACCAGAACAGTAATTCAATACGTTGTTGATGGGAGTAGCTGTAGCGCAATCATCTCCCTGACTATAGTACATAGCAGGAAAAATAAGGGCAAAGTACAGTAGTTTAAAATTACGCATCCGCAAGGCAGACGAAAATTAATCATTTTCGTTGTCAATTAAGCCAATGTTACCTAATTTTTTATCGCGTCCACTTTTTTCTGCCGTTGCATCGGGTTGTCCTTCGAAGGGTTTTGCTTAAATAGTTGGTAGCGAGAAGGTTGAACCACCTCCGGCCAGGTATTGTTATTCAAGTCAACGTCAGCGGTTTCCAGAAAAGGATCTAAGCGTATTTCTTTCACTTCTTTATTGAAAATGAAGACTTTGGAAACCTTATCTTCGTATTGACGCCAAATTTCAACAGGGATGCGCTGTACTTCGGTGCTGTCATCAACAAAGGTGAAACGCACAATCAGCGGCATTACCATCCCGCCGACATTTTCGAAATTCACTTCGTAAAAATGTTTGCCTGCATTCAGGAGCGCTAAGTCTTTGGCGCTGGTTTTGGATTTGAAATCTTCATACTCTTGACGGTCCATTGCGTCAACGAGGTAAATATCGCGTTTTCCGTAGTAATCATCGATGAGGGAGTCCCGTTCATTGACCGTTTCTTTAATCGATTGCTCGTTGCGCGTGACACCAATGTGTACGTCTTTTTCTTGGGCTTGTTCTTTGAGAAAAGCTTTTTCTGCGGTAGGATTTTGACTGTTTAACTGAAACCATTTTACGTCTTTAATGGCAATGTCCACCGGTTGCGTTCCATAGAACCAACCACGCCAAAACCAATCCAAGTCCACTGCTGATGCGTCTTCCATGGTTCGGAAAAAGTCGGCAGGACTCGGGTGTTTGAATTTCCAACGTTCACAATAGGTTTTAAACGCATAATCGAATAACTCGCGTCCCATGATGGTTTCTCTCAAAATATTTAATCCGGTGGCGGGCTTACCGTAGGCATTGTTTCCGAATTGAAAAATGGATTCCGAGTTCGTCATGATCGGAGAGATGAATTTTTGATCCCCTCGCATGTAGTCCGCGATTAAATGTGCAGGACCTCGTCGAGAAGGATAACCTCGTTCCCATTCTTGTTCGGTAAGGTATTGCACGAAGGTGTTGAGTCCTTCGTCCATCCACGTCCATTGACGTTCGTCGGAATTGATGATCATGGGGAAAAAGTTATGTCCAACCTCGTGGATAATAACTCCCCACATGCCGTATTTTTCCCCTTCGGAATACGTTCCGTCTTCTTCAGGACGGCCTCCGTTAAAACAAATCATGGGGTATTCCATACCAATCCATTTCGAGTGAACGGAGATGGCCACAGGATAGGGATAATCCACGGTGTATTTTGAATAGGTTTTAATGGTGTGTGCTACGAGCTTCGTGCTGTATCTTTCCCACAGTGGATTTCCTTCCTTGGGGTAGTACGACATGCATAAAATGTCCTTGCCGCCCACCGTTACCTTTTGGGCGTCCCAGATAAACTTGCGCGAACTTGCAAAGGCAAAATCACGTACGTTGCGTGCCTTGAAAAGCCACGTTTTTGTTGTTTTCTTGGGGTCTTTTTCAGCTATCTCAGCCTCAGATTGCGTCACAATCAGTACTGGTGTTTCGGACTTTTTAGCTTGCTCAAAACGCTTTCTTTGTGCCGAGGTGAGCACGTCGCTGCTGTTTTGTAATTCTCCCGTTGCAGCGATAATATGGTCAGAAGGAACGGTAATGTTAACCTCGTAATTCCCAAAGGGAAGGGTGAATTCTCCTCGACCTAAGAATTGTTTGTTTTGCCAACCTGTTACATCGCTGTACACGCACATTCTTGGAAAGAACTGCGCCAAAGTGTAGAGGTAATTTTTATCTTTTTCAAAGTACTCGTACCCCGAACGCCCCCCGACAGCCATACGATCGTTGATGTTATACCACCACTTTACATTAAAACTGATGCTGCTTTTGGGAGCTAGTGGCGTAGATAAATCGATGCGCAACATGGTTTTATTGATGTAATATTTCATGGCTTGACCTGAGGTCGAAGTGATGCTTTCTACTTTGAATCCGCCATCGTAATGAAAGAAGCGTTTTTGAATATCTCCAATCGACTTAAAGTCTTCCATTTTTTCCACTTCAATCAGCTTGGTGTCGGAATGTTCGTCGTAAATGTTTTGGTCCAATTGCAACCACAGATAGGGTAGTGGGTCAGGAGAATTGTTGGTGTAGGTAATGGTTTCGGTGCCATAAAGTTTTTGAAGCTTATCATCCAAAACCAAGTTCATTTTATAGTCGGCTTGTTGCTGGTAATAAGCGTGTCCTGGGGCTCCAGCAGCATTGCGGTATTCGTTGGGGGTGGGAAGTTCCATGTCAGCTGTGCGAATTTTTTTTGCGCAAAAAGGGAGGTGGTAAAGGTTGTGATTAAAATGAATAAAGATGCTTTCATGGCGCTACGTTTAATTCTTTGCTGGTGTCTGAAAAGAGAAAGGTTAGGATGTGATGTTTTCCGTGTTTTAGAAAGTCTACTTTATTTTGCTGGTCAGGAAAGTAGTCGGTAAGTAAAGGAAAATATATGTTCAATAATCCGCTCCGAGAGATTTCTTCCGATGAAAGGTAAAAAATCAGATCGCCGTTCTCCTTCAATTCATGGCCGTCCACTTTAAAGTAGACTTGTTGGGTGTTTTGAAAGAGGCTAAATCCTGAAAGAAGGTATTGTTCTAATTCCAACCGCAAACTATCGGTTCGCAGGATTTGATCTATGGTGAAATCGTGGCCGTGTTTTTTGGAGGTGATGAACGCAAGGTCATGGGCAGTTACCTTTAGTGATGCTTGAAATTGCTGTTCCGTCGGGTAATATTCCATTTCCAAGAAGGCAAAGTGGTAATCGTGGGAAAATACCACTGCATTCAAGCAGAGTACTGCGAGTAGGATCAATATTTTTGTTTTCATAGGCCTTAAAATTACTACTTTTGACGCAATGGCACAACGTTTACTTTGCTTTGCTTTAATCGTAGGTTGGCTTTTGGTGTCC
>JBJTXE010000074.1:0-2385 GCA_046082075.1 Bacteroidota bacterium | reverse complement strand
AAAATCCAAACTCATCGATATGCAGGTCCAGTTTTGTCCTCCATCCATGCTTTTGTACACTTCACCCGGTTCTGTACCGCAAATGACGGTGTTGGGCGACCCTGCGCATTGGTCTAAGCTGTAAATGTTGGCTTGGTCTCCTCCTTGACCTCCGCCTTGCGAATACGTGGTTATCGGACCTACCACAGACCACGAAGAGGATTTGTTCAGACTAGGTTTTAGGGAAGGGTTCGTTGCTTGAGCCGTTATTTCTCCCGCATCGTTGATTTGGTTGGAATAGGTTCGAATCCACCGTTTGAAGTATTGCGTATGGTAGTTTTTTTCAAAATCATGGTTTTGATAATATGCCCGGTATTTAGCGCTAACCTCCAGCAAATTGGGGTTATCGCCGTACATGAGTTGCGTCCATTCCGGTAAGGTAGAAATCTCGTAGGCTGAGGGTTTTTTTAAGTTTTGGGCCAAGCTGTTAAAGCCGAGCACCATGAGCATAACGTAAAGGATGGTTTTCATCGGTATCGTTGGTTAAATCGTTGTTCTTGTTCGTTGCGCAGTTGCACCAAATCTTCCGGAACTTCCCGCTTCCATCGCTTGTGGGACCACAGCCATAGGTTCGGTGTTGCCAGGATATCCGTTTCCAGTTGCCGAACGTGTGCCTCTGTTAGCTGCCCAAAGGTAAGGGATTTTGGTGCTGTTGTGAGGATTTCAAAGCGAATTTCGTAGCCTCCTTTTTGCAGTTGTGTTACAGCAACATAAACAACCGCTGCATCGGTTTCGTTGGCCAGCGCTTCGGTGCCGAAGGCCACCGCTGTAGGTTGCTGGAGGAAATTCATCCAATAGCTTTTATGGGAATCTCCGGGGCTCTGATCGGCAAGCATGAGCAAGATAAAGGGCTTATCGCCTTCGTTTATAAGGGTTTCACGGTAGTTTTTACTGTGGATGACCTTGAGCCCAAACCGTTCACGGCGCTCCGTCAGTTTATGGTCCCAAAACGAAGAGGAGAGGGGCATTCCCAAGCCAAAAAGACGTTCGGGAAAATGCAAGCCAAGGGAAGTAATCAACCACTCCCAGTTTCCGTAATGCCCGCCTACGAGCAGCACGTTTTTGCCTTGTTCCTGCAATGATGTCACGATGGAGGCGTTGGTGAACTTCACGCGTTGACGGAGTTCTTTGTCCGAAAAACTGAGGTTTTTGATCGATTCCAAAAACAGCCTGCTCAGGTGATGGTAAAACCCTTTAACCTTGCGGTTCAGTTCATGAGGAGTATCCTTGGGAAAGCTCTTGGACATGTTTTCGGTGATTACCTTTTTTCGGTAGCGAATACCATAGCACAGGAGCAAAAACAACATTGGGCGAAAAGCATACAGCACCTTGAGCGGTAGGTGTGAAAAGGGGTACACCAAAGCGTAGTACAAGATTTTATGCATCCTTGCCGTATTTATCATTCCAACGCTGGTACAGCATTTTGGCAATTTCTTGTTCTTTAGGACTGCTTCCCGCCTTAAAAAAATTCGTACCCGCGATCGCTTCGGGAAGAAATTCTTGAGCGACAAAATTCCCCGGAAAATCGTGGGAATATAAATACCCTTCGCCGTAACCCAATTCTTCCATCAAGGCTGTTGGGGCATTTCGCAGGGGCAGGGGTACGGCCAAATCGCCGGTCTTGGCGACCAAGTCCTGGGCTCGGTTAATGGCCATGTAGGCCGCATTTCCTTTGGACGAAGAGGCTAAATAGAGGGTGCATTGCGACAAAATAATCCTGGACTCCGGCCAACCAATTTTCGAAACCGCATCGAAGGTAGCGTTGGCAATCAACAAGGCGTTGGGATTGGCAAGCCCAACGTCCTCGGAGGCGATAATTAGCAACCTTCGGGCTATGAACTTGGGGTCTTCTCCACCAGCAATCATGCGAGCTAGCCAATACACCGCTGCATTGGGGTCGCTACCGCGCACGGATTTAATGAAAGCAGAAATGATATCATAGTGCTGTTCGCCGTCTTTGTCGTACCGAGCAAGGCTTTGTTGCGCATTGGATAAGACGTAGTCGTTGGTAATGGTTAAGGGGATTTCGGCAGGGGCGCTGCCTACCAATAATTCGAAAACGTTGAGCAGTTTTCGGGCATCTCCACCGGAAATGGCCAACAAGGCCTCGGTTTCTTGTAAGGTAATGTTGCGCGTTTTCAACCACGGGTCTTGCTGAAGAGCGCGTTGAAGGAGTTTTTCCAGATCTTCCTTTCCGTGCGCTTTTAGGGTATACACTTGGCAGCGCGAAAGCAAAGCGGCAATGACTTCAAACGACGGATTTTCGGTAGATGCTCCCATTAGCGTGATGGTTCCTTTTTCCACTGCGCCAAGTAAAGAATCTTGCTGGGCCTTCGAGAAACGGTG
>JBJTXE010000073.1:0-6229 GCA_046082075.1 Bacteroidota bacterium | reverse complement strand
GAAATTACCTCCATATTGATTATCCGTAGCTGGAAGAATACCCTCAATATTAGCGACTCCACCTGGCTGGTTGTTACGTGCAAGACCTAGAATTACCAATCCACCCCAATCACCTTCATTTCTGTTTCCAACTGCCTCATTGGATGTGAATACGATAGGATTTGCAGCTGTACCAGTAGCATTAATTTTAGCGCCTCGCGTAATGATTAGTGTACCTTGTGTGGCTTTATCTCCACGAATGATAGTTCCTGGAGCAATCGTAAGTGTCGCGTTGTTTTTAACATAGATTTTGTTCTGCAATAAAATCACCCCAGACCAGGTGGTGCTTGCCGGTACGTCAGTAGAAACCGTAGTAATAGTCGCAGGATACACCGTGTTTTGAGCATCAAAATTAGCCCATCCACTGGTCCAGTCGGTAGCAGGTGTTCCGTCGGTAACGGGAAACGCACCTCTGTAGGTGGTAGTAGTCCAAAACGCATCTTGCGCTTGGGAGGTAAGCAAAGCGCCTATAAAGGCAAGGGACATGTAAATCTTTTTCATGTTATTTTTTTTTGACAAATTTCGAGGGATATTCTTCGAGGAAAGTTATGGCCTCCTTAAATCCTTTTTATTAAATTATTAAGCAGAGGTAACCTTGCGTTAACACGGCGGTTAAGGTCTTAGAAATTGTATTTCAACGTAAAGGATATCGTTTGTCCAAAGGTTACGTTTTGCCATGCGTTATCTCCCTCGTCGAATTTTCTGTTTTTGTTGAGGTCTTGAAAAAATACGAGTTCATTCGCCAAAGCATCCTTGACATTTAACCTCAACTCTAACTTGTCGTTAAAATTTCGAACGACCTGAAAGTCAAGCAGGTTTCTTCCATTTTCCCATACGCTAGGTTCTTGGACATTTCCGACAATGTAAATGCGTTGACCAACACGGTTATAGGCCGTACTGAAGGACCATTTTTTATCTTGGGTTTGGTAGTATAAACCTGTATTAATGATGTATGGGGATTGTCCTTGCAGTGGCCGACCATTAGCGTACTCGTTTTGTCCGAAAAGTGAGTCGCCAATAGTAACTCTCGAACGAATGATGGAGGCGTTAAGGTTCATGCTCAACTGATCCCAAATGGGGTGGGCTTCTTTTTTAGATAAGAACCCAAAATTGAAACGGTATTCTAATTCTGCACCAAAGGTTCTAACACTGGGAACGTTGGTGTAAAACAGTTCGGGTGCGCCGGATGTACCCGTCCGATTGACCAATTCAATGGGATTCGTAAAATCTTTGAAGAAACCAGAAACATTGAAGTTTTGACCGTTACCGATTAAATATTCATAGCGGAAGTCGTAATTCATAATTGTGGCACGCTGCAAGTTGGGGTCACCAGAAATGATGTTGTCGATGACGAAATTGTAGAAGGTAAAGGGAGCCAATTCACGGAATTCAGGTCGAGAAACCGTACGATAACTGCTGGCGCGCAGGTTAGCCCTTGGCGTTAAGGATAGGATAACATTGACCGACGGTAGGAAATCCACAACGTTGGTTACGATACTGGTATCATTGTTGGATCCGAATTCGATGTAATTAAAGGATTGACGGCAGGACTCAACTCGGATACCACCATTGACGCGCAGGTAGTTTTTCCATTTGGCATCCAACTGAAGAAACCCGGCGTTCAGGAAAGAACTGGCCTGGTAACTGTCGTCCACATTGGTTGCTTCATCCAGTTTGAACCCCCCTTGTCCGTTGGACATGAGCCCGAGGTTTTCATTATTGAATATGGAAGAAGGAGAATATAGCAGCAAGGAATCATTGAAGTTAACTCCACCTCCGTTGTATTTGGAAAACCCAAAGTTTCTGGCAACAAAGTCGCGGTTTCGGTATTGTTGCATTCCGCCGAATTTCAGGTTTACTTTTAAGGAATCCAAGGTGTAGGATCTTTCAAAATCATAGATAGCGCTGTATATCGCTTCTTGAGCATCTGACCAAAACATATTACCTGCCGCGGTGGGGATGGTACCGTTGTTTTGAATAACCGCTACGTATTGTTCGGTGGAATCGTCTTCAGTGGAACTGTATTTTCGATGAACCACCCGTCGCAAGGCAGGAATCACTCGGTTGACGTTGCTGTACCCTAAATTCCAGTTGATTTTCCATACATCGTTGTCATGGTTTCCAAGGAGTTGGCTGGAAAGCGCTTTATTTTCCGTGTACCAGAAATTGGTGGCTTTTTCCCATTGACGAGGATCGTTATCCATTTCGCGAACCCCTTTACGTACATTAACGCGGTCTTCAGAATTGATGGAATACAGGTTTTTGAACTGAATATTGCTTTTGGGAGAAAAACTGTACTTAAAATTCAGCATTCCTGTATTTAACACGTTTTGCGTAAAAACTGAATCCACTAATTCCATTCGTTGTACCACACCGGTGGAAGATTCTTCAAATTCACGCCGCGTATTTAACGCAAAACTTTGGTTGATTTGATAGCTGTAGGCTGCAAGGTAACCCCAAGAATGTTTATTTTTCAAAGTAAAGGTATTACCGTTGGTAAGTTGCAAGCTGCTGTATGGAAGCGCTTTACGGTTTTTTACGGACCAATTATAGTTGGTTTTTTTGGCCCATTCGGCACGTTCTTGTACGGTTTGAGCACTGTACTCGGCTGACCCAGGAAGCCCTGATGGCAACGCTCTTGCGCCTGCTCCAAGTCCAAACCAATCCATCGATCCATCTCCGGAGGAGGCAAAGTTTTTTAAAGTTGCAAGGGTATTAAATCCTAATCCAAAACCGACGCTGGTTAACGGTTTTTCAGGAACGTCGTTCGTATTAATGTTGATAACCCCTCCGGCAAATTCACCGGGCATGGAAGGAGAAGCCGTTTTATAAACAGTTATGCTGTTAAGAATATTGGAAGGGAAAATATCAAAAGAAAAGGCTTTTCGGTCTGATTCAGAACTTGGAAGTGGAGCACCGTTTAACAAGGCAAAATTGTAGCGATCGGATAGTCCCCGGATTACCACGAATTTGTTGTCTTGTATGCTGGCACCTGAAATACGTTTTAAGACATCAGAAACTTTTGAATCGGATGCTCTTCGGATGTCCTCTCCACTGATTCCGTTGGAAACAACCTCATTGTTAAACTGAACACGCAAAAGTTCAATGTTTCCGTCTTTTTTCACTTTTCTAGTAACCACTACGGGTCCCTTGACCACGTCTGCTGGCTCCATGGCAATATCCAAGGTTTTGGTTTCTGCATCCCCAATCGGAAAATCCACTAACTGGTAAACGTTAAAACTCGATGCTTTCACCTCGAGGGTGTACTTTCCTTTCGTAATTCCGCTCAGGATGTAGGCACCGTTATCATCGGAAAGGCATCTTTTATCGGCACCAACAAGGGTGATTTTTGCTCCCATGAGTGCTTCACCGTTGGTGCCGTCTTTAACAATACCCTGAAGGGTGCTTTGAGCGTAAATCGGGGCAAGCCCAATGAGAGCCAATAGAGAAAATAAGATGGTTTTCACGATAAAAAGTTTGTGCAAAATTCCACCG
This sequence comes from Bacteroidota bacterium, assembly GCA_046082075.1. Lineage (GTDB taxonomy): Bacteria > Bacteroidota > Bacteroidia > Flavobacteriales_D > Crocinitomicaceae > UBA952. The sequence continues at coordinate 2,695 of JBJTXE010000073.1, read as the reverse complement.
AATCTTTCGCTATACCGTTAACCAATTGTTATGCTAGCGTTAAATGTTGCTTCCAACTGATTCTAGCAATCATGAATGCAGATTTGGTAAAACGGTATTCTGGTCTTACATTTAGTCTCAAAATTTTCAGATCATGCGTCATTTTACATGTTTATTCCTGGTGGTTGTTGGGTGCTTTCAATTTTTCATTGTTCGAGCTCAATTGGTAAAACCGGACGCTTCAGGTGTTTATTTGCTAACTCAAGAGGGAGCCTCTTATTTTGCCAAATTATCGTTGCAATGTGCCGAAACAAAAGCACCCCACGTGGTGGATGATCGGATTTCCTACAAAGAAAAAGATCCGAGTAAAATTTGGCCGTCTTTTTACGGTTGCTATGATTGGCATTCGTCGGTCCATAACCATTGGTGTTTAGTTAAATTGCTCAAACTGTATCCCAATTTACCTGAGAGAGAAGATATAATAAACCGTTTGGATTATGCTTTTAACAAAGACCAGATTATCATCGAAGCTCAACGGGTAGCATCAATGGAAAACGGAAACTTCGAATTCCCTTACGGTCAAAGTTGGTTTTTAAAATTGGCCGAAGAATTATCTGGGCTCGATCACCCCAAAGCCAAGACTTGGTTGAAAAACTGCAAGCCCTTGTTGAAAGTTATAGAAGAAAAGCACCTTAGCTATTGGCCGTCAATCAATGAAGTCCGTTTTTCAGGCAGCCACGACAGTCCTGCAATGGGCATTTCCTTTGCCTTGGATTATGCTCGCACCTTTGGTCGAAAAAATTTGGAGACGGTATTAATTTCAGCTGCACGAAGATTTTATGCAAAAAAAACCAACGTTCCTTTAGATGCCGAACCCTTCGGTTGGGATTTTATGTCGGGTTATTTGTTGGTGGCAGACCTGATGCGTAAAGTGTACGATGAAAAAGAGTTCAATGCATGGTTAATGGCTTATTCACCAGAATTAATGGATCTTAGTAAAGCCCAAGAAGCCCTTATTATTAAACGTGAAAAAGTACATACAGGAATGAAATCTCATTGGGATGGGTTTCATTTGAACCGTATTTGGTGCTTAAACGGGCTCATGATGGATCTACCCAACCTTGACCCAACGTTAAAGGCTGCTTGGGTTTCGCAGATGAATGCGATGTGGGATTACGCTCAGGAGAGCATCGGAAAGGGCAATTACGACGTAGACCATTGGTTATCTTCTTTCTCCGTATTTGCCCTTCATGGATACCGTTAATCGAACTATTCGATTACAATTTTCATTTCTACCCGACGGTTTTTAGCCCTTCCTTCCGAAGTGGTGTTGTCGGCCACGGGTTTTGTTTCGCCAAAATATTCGACCATCAATCGCTCGGTTGCAATTCCTTTGGTGATCAAATAATTCTTGACAGCCTCAGCCCGTTTTTTGGATAAAATTAAATTGGAGTCATCGTCTCCTACATTATCAGTATGCCCGGAAATTTGCAATTTCCATGTGGGTTTTTTACCAAGGACTACCGCTAATTCATCCAAAGAAGCAAAGGATCCTGCTAGAATTACATCTTTTCCAAGTTCGAATCCAAGGTTGTCAAAAGCTGTTTTTAATACTTCGATGACTTCTTTTTCAATCACTGGACATCCTTTATTGCTTTTTGGGCCAGGAGTGTTAGGGCAATCATCGTCCTTATCCAAGAGACCATCGTTGTCCGAATCTTTGTAAGGACAGCCTCCGTTTTCTTTTGGCCCTGGGGTATTGGGACATCCGTCGTTTCGGTCGAGGACACCATCCCCGTCAGAATCAGGCCATGGGCAGCCGCGGTTTTCCGTTGGGCCAGCTACCGTTGGACACTCGTCGATGTAGTCGAATAAACCATCACCGTCCGTATCTGGACAACCTTTGTTTTCCCTCGGTCCAAAATTATCTGGACAGAGATCTTCCATATCCGTAATGGAATCATGATCACGGTCAGGACAACCTTTCATGTATAACTCCCCGGCCAATTCGGGGCATTGGTCCTTGGGATCTATTATTTTATCTCCATCGGTATCCGGACAACCTTTAAATTCCGCAATTCCCGCAAGGTCTGGACAGTCGTCGTACTTATCCATGATTTTATCCCCATCTCGGTCCGGACAACCTTTGAACTCTGCAAGTCCGGGTTCTTGAGCGCAGTCGTCCATGGAATCGGGTATACCATCGCCGTCCGAATCAGGACACCCTTTGAAGGCCCAAATACCAGGAACTTCAGGGCATTCGTCCATTTTATTCGATACCTTGTCTTTATCATCGTCTTTAACTTCTCCGTAAAGCACAGGAATGCGCAAACCTGCAAATACCTCAACTCCTTTAACTTTCCCTTTTGCGAAAAGCGCTCGGTAATCGGTGATTCCTAGTGTTAATGGCCCTAGTCGTGTAGCAATACCCGATCTAAAGCCGGAATATTTATTGTACGATAAAGGGAGATGAACCCCAATTCCGGCAATATCAAAGCTTGGAGTCACAGTGAATTGATTGGGTACTTTGACTTTTGTGTCGGTTTTTTTACTAATAAGATTGATCATCGAGGTTGCATTCACATAAAAGCCTTTCCAAATATGGTAATCAAATTGCAGGCTGAAGGCACTAGGGGTGCGCATGTAAAAGGTTGAGGCGGTGTCTTGAGCGGCAATCCAATCTTGACCTGGATTGTTAATTAAAGAATCGATGACT
>JBJTXE010000072.1:0-2744 GCA_046082075.1 Bacteroidota bacterium | reverse complement strand
CGCATCGTACGCAAAATGGGCCATGACAGCGAACCACAAACCAAAACGCTCAAAACCGTGCGAAAGGATTACAACAAATGGCAGTATAATCAACCCGTAGAGGCTAAACCGCCAATTCCACGGGTTAAGGTATCCATGTATGGCCACAAATAAAATGGAACTAATCCATATACCCAGGGTTGGTTGAAGCGCCGCCCTGAACAACAATTCTTCGCCGAGTCCGGCGCAAATGGATAGAAAAATTCCTGCCAACAGCGATAACTTCAGTTCCCTGATTAAATTTTCCATGCGTGAGTTGAGTCCGTCAAATACGGGGGCTTGCATGAAAAGCAGCGCAATGAAGGCGTACACAAATCCGAACATCAGACCAAATCCAATAGCGATAGGGTTAATGCGCTCGTCCCATTGAAAAAACTCACCCACATGATGAAGTTGCAAGCCGTAGAGCCATAAATACCCCAAAACTGGAAACCCAATCAAGGTCAATAAGCCTAACAAAATGACGCTTCTCGACATGCTGCGGTGAATTTAATAAATGTTGCATTTGTCGTTAATATTTTGATTAAATTTAAAAAAAAATAGTTTATGCGATTTGAAACAAGTTCCGCAAAGGACGCATTGATTTTTAACGGCAAGGGCTCTCACGTGGTGAATCCATGGAGAATTATCATTGATACCGATGCAGAGATTATTTCCGTAAAAAAACGCAATTGGCATATGATAGGAACAGATGATCAGACCGTTGCATTTAAGCGGATCCGTTCTATTACCATTGACGAGCACTTCGTCGGAGCCGATATTCATATTGAAGTTGTAGGGGGTTCCTTGTCGGTGTACTGTTTATCCAAATCCGACGCAAGAGAAATTAAAGAAATATTACTGGCCTACAACGAACAAGGTGGAGGAAATACCCTAACCATTGTTTAATTTGTTTGCTCAATAGAACTCAGTAAATGTTCGATGGTTCGCATAAAAAAATAAAACGAACACCATCAACACAAGAAAAGCTTATTTTTGCGTTTAACATTCTAAACCAAACGCCTATAAACAACACGTTTACTTAACCCCAAGTTTTGGATAAATAGTAAAATATGTTGTTATCATCGTTGGAAGACCAAGAATTGGTCAAGTTGTACATCCGAGGAAACGAAAAGGCTTTCGAAATTCTTGTAAATCGCCACAAAGACCGTATCTATCGATTTATTTGCTCCAAAATACGTGACCGAGATGTTGCCTTGGATTATTTTCAAGACACCTTCATTAAAGTGGTTACTACCATGAAATCCGGGAGTTATAACGAAGAGGGCAAATTTTTACCCTGGGTAATGCGCATCGCTAACAACTTAATCATTGATAACTACCGTAAGAATAAAAAAGTCAAATTGCTTTCCGAAACCCGATCAGGTACGGAGGAATATTCGATATTCAACCGACTTTCCACCATGGACCTTAGCGCATTAGAACAACAATGCAAAGGTGAATTGGAAGGCCAGATGGTAGAATTGATGAACCTGCTTCCTGAGGCGCAACGCTCGATTTTATATATGCGTATTTTTCAAGAATTGTCGTTCAAAGAGATTGCCGAAGAAGAAGGAATTAGCATTAACACAGCGCTTGGTAGAATGCGTTATGCTTTGATCAACCTGCGTAAATTGATCGAGAAGCACGGAATTGTCATGGAGTATTAAGCTTCTTTTGCGTTTTCAAATCATTCATCCCTCTTCGGAGGGATTTTTTTAGGTGTGATTCCCAAAAATGGTCCTTAAAGTAGGGTCTTCGAAGATGGATCCTGGAGAAATGACCGTTTCTTTCAAAGGTATCTGACTGCCATACCGTTCGGTTAGTTTTTGACGAACAGCCGGAGCCTTGAGGTTAAATTCCTCGAGTTTCTGAAGGGTTCCTAAAGAAATCCCCGCACCTCTTAGGTAGACCTTGTAAACTAATTCAGAGCAGTAAATGCGGTCATCGCTCCATTCAAATGTTAAATCGTAGTTTTTTCCTAAATGCGTTCTAGCTTCGGCTTTCATTTTTTCGATATCCTTGGCTGAAAGAAGGCGGGCTGCTTCTTTGTGGCGTTTAATCACGTAGTGCTGGTGGTCTCCTCGTGCAATCCATGCGGCTAAAGCTGTTTTTTTTACCGGTTGAACTCCCTCGTAAACAACCCATTGATCCCCTTCTTTGAACAGCAGTCCACAATGCGAATAGGCAGAATTCGTCGCAATTTGAATGGCTTTACCTTGACCAGAGGTCGAGACTTGAAATAGAATGTCTCCCTCGTGATATGTTGCGTTGGCTTCTTTGGGAGGTTCATGCTGAGCTCCTGATGTAGAAGGATCAGGTTGTTGGAATTGGCAAGATGTCACCACCAACATAATACAAAACAACGCGGTAAGGAAGGAAATATGCCTAATCATACAGGTAGGGGCTTTCGGTCACTATAAGCGTTTCGATATTTTGGCAAACCTTTGTCATGTAACGTTTCCAAAAAACTTTTGCAAAAAGCCATTGCAAAGGAATGAGCAAAACACCTTTTCCAAACAGGCGGTAAGTATAGGTGATTTGAATTAATTGTGGAGAAATTTCCTTCGTTTCCCAAGTGCCATTGAATTGGTAAAATCCTAACATCCATGATTGAAACTGATCCACTTGAATTTCCCATCGTTCATTTTCTATGCGTTCCAAAACATAATCCATCGAGACAAATCCTCCCGGTTGCGTTATCGACTTTGCTGCGTAGATTTTTT
>JBJTXE010000071.1:0-18932 GCA_046082075.1 Bacteroidota bacterium | reverse complement strand
ATTGCCGTCTGGAATGAAGGTATTGGGAATGTATATGTAAAATTCCTCCTCAATATAAATAGGTTTAGTAATGCTGTCGATGCAACCGTTAATATCTGTTGCGATTAAGGTAATATAATATTCGCCATAAGGGCTAAAGGTGTGGGTCGGATGTATTTCATAGGAACTCCCGCCGTCGCCAAAATACCAGGTGTAACCGTAACCGTTTATGGTTGTGTTGTAAAACGATACAGGTAAGTTCTCGGTAGGGTTGTTCGTCAGTATAGTAAAATCGGCAATAGGTTTAACAATCTGTACTTGAGTAAAACCACTTACCGTGAAAGTTTGGCATTCATCCGAAACCAGTACTTGATAGCTGTTGGTGCTGCTGGGATAAACCCATATCCCCGGAGTGGTTGCTCCGTTAGAAGGCCATGAATAATAGTAATTTCCATAGCCGCCGCTCGCTGATACACTTATGAAGGCACTATCGCCTTGGCAAATGTATTGGGTTGGGGTCATTTGAAGGGTTAACGGTAAACTGGTGATAAAGTAGTTTACGGTATCACTTAGGGTGTTTCCGCAACCGTCGGTTAGCGTTACGACAAATTGGCTCGTGGAGCTTGGACTTACGGTTAAAGAATCAACGGAGGAAAGTAAAACTCCATTGTTTCGCCATTGAAACGAATAATTCCCATTGCCTCCAGAAGCTTGGGCATAAAACGTATGAGAAATAAACGGACATATTTCGGTTACATCGTTCGAAACCTGTAGCGTCAGTGGTGGGAATACAGGAACGCTTACCCAACACGAGTCGCTTACCGTTTGACCCGAACAATTATCGGAGACTTGGACAAAAAGCTGTTCGGTGTTTTGAGCAGTAAATGAAATAGATGAGGTCGTTGCCCCAGTACTCCAAAGGTAGGTGTAAGGGGTGATACCTCCACTGACTTGGGCATTGATGGTGAGTGGCAAATTGGGGCAAAGCAAGGTGGTGTCGTTAAGATTAACCGAAAGGGGAGGCACGTCTTGAATGAAAAGATTCAGGGGTATGGGGGTAATGTTTCCACAGGGGTCGGAAACGTTAAAGTCAATAATTATGGTTTCCAATCCTTCCGCAAAAGCGTCAGATAAGGCATTTATTTGAAAGGTGTAAACGGATTGACCGGGAGCAAAAGTAATCGCATTTGGAACCCCGTTATAATCCAAGCCCGATGTGGCTGATCCCGACAACACTAACGGTATGGTCAAAGCACTGTTCAAATTGTTTTGCCGCGTTACGTTCACTGTTGCAGAAACACATCCTTCAGCCATCCAGTCAGGATTTTGAAATACTTGTTGAGATATGGTATGGGTAACCAGCACCGGAGTAGAGGTACTCAAACTGTTGGCTTCCAAGAAAATTCCAGAATCCCAAGAGCCATCCCCTACGTCGGCAATTGCAAGAATTAAGTGATAGGTTTCTCCACATTGAACTTGAGAGACTGCTTCAAGAACATCAGTAAAGCCGTCGTATTGAATAAAATTAGGGGAAGAATTATACGGGGGTGAATTCCCGTCACCATTGGTATTGTAATACGCTTGATTGGTGATGGCGTTAACGTTATTAATGGACACGACCCCCCCTCCATTCGGGAGCTGAGCAATGTTTTGCAACCCAACAATCCCGGGCCCCGAGATAAAAAAACCGAAAACGTCGTTGTAGGTAGAGTTGTTGGGTGGGGCAAATTCCGGGTATTCTTCCGATCCAAAGACGTATTTAAATTTTACCGTGTCCGCGTAGGGAACAAAGTCAAACTCCAAAATAGCGGCATTAAATGTAGGGGTTCCTCCGATGATACCCGATAAAATTCCTGAGCCAGGCATATTGTTGTCGGTGCCTGCTGAAGAGGAATTATTCGGCCCCTGAGGGCCTGAACCATTCGGCAATACGGTTCCGGTAGTCATGACAATTCCTTGATTAATTCCAAGGTTAGTACCCGTTGCGGTAAAAGAACCAATCGCCATTGGGCTTCCGTTGTATAAAATGTTGCTTACGATAACCCCTGGCCCAATTAAAACATTTTGTACCAGGTTTTGTGGGCTTTGTCCTGTATTGGTAATGAGTTGCGCGTTGGTTTTAAGGCAGAATGCCGTGACGAAAATCCAATAAAAAAGAGCGCGTAGCGTCATGGCGAATATTACAACGATTAAAAACGCAAAACGTTGTTAAAAGTTAAGCTTTTTCTACAAATATACCACTTAGGAAAGGCCTTGCAAAGTACAAAGCCGATAATAATGTCCTTTTCGCTCCAGTAACTCAAGGTGCGCCCCCTCCTCTACAATATGTCCTTTGTGTAGAACAAGAATTCGATCTGCGTTCATCACCGTACTCAAACGATGCGCAACGATTAAACTAGTTTTTCCTTCCATGAGCCGCTCCAAGGCATTTTGAACCAGTCTTTCCGATTCAGTATCTAGGGCTGAGGTTGCTTCATCAAGCAGCAATATTTGAGAATTTTTATAGATCGCTCGGGCGATGCTGATGCGCTGTTTTTGTCCGCCAGAAAGTTTATTGCCTCGGTCACCGATATTGTAATCGAAAGCCCCCTCTAATTGGAGAATAAAGTCCAAAGCGTTGGCGCTTTTGGCGGCCTTTTTGGCTCGTTCCATGTTCGGAGAGGGGTCTCCGAAAGCAATGTTCTCCAACACGGAGCCATTGAATAAAAGAGAGTCTTGGGCAACAATTCCGATCATTGACCTGACGCTGTCAATGGTTAATTCTTTGATGTTTTGTTCGTCCATCAATATTTTTCCCTCATCAGGGTCATAAAACCTTGGAATCAAATCAAGAAGGGTTGATTTACCACTTCCCGACTCGCCAACAATTGCAACCGTTTGACCCTTTTTAACGGCAAAAGAGATACTGTTAAGAACGGGGTCAGTATGATAGCTGAAGGAAACGTTTTCAAAGGAAATTCCTTGTTGAAGGGAAATGATGGTGGCCGCATCGGGGCTATCAACGATGCGTTCATCTTGGTTAAGAACCTCATTAATTCGGTCGAGGGACACTTTTGCTTTTGCCATATTGGCCAGGGCATTCGATACCGATTGAATAGGACGCAGCAATTGCGAAAAAACAATTATAAAGGTCAAAAACATTTCTCCGCTTAACCCAGAGGCACTTTTATTCAAAATCAAAACGCCTCCAAACCAGACAAGCAAAACCATAATGAATGAGCCTAAGGTTTCATTAATCAACGGAGCTAAGTCTTTTTTGCGAAATGTTTTTGTTATGAGATGTTGATGCGTTAGGTTAATTCGTTGAAATCGTTCGTTGACAAAGTTTATGGCTCTAAAGGCTTTGATTATCCTAATGCCATGTAAGGCCTCATCCATGGATGAAAAGAGTAGGCCGGTCTGTTCTTGACCTTGTTTGGCGGTGCGCTTTAAACTCTTATTGATCCGAGATATTACGAATGCCGAGACGGGAAGAAGAAACAACGAAAAAAGCGTCAATTCCGGACTTAAAATCACAAGGGTAATTAAATTGATAAGAATCGCAATCGGTTCTCGGAAGATCAGTTCCAATAGGCTGACCACGGCAATTTCAATTTCACCAACATCACTGTTCATGCGGGACATTAAATCGCCTCTTCGTTCACTGGAATGAAACGAAAGCGGAAGAATGAGTATTCTAGCAAACAACGTATTACGAAGGTCTCGTACAACAACCATTCGAAGTTTCGACTGATGCCAGACTGCGCCATATCGAAACAAGTTCTTGAGAAAAAAAGCAATAAATACGGATACACACACCAACATCAAGGCTGATTTGGGGTCCGCATTTACGAGCTTGGTCATAAAATAATTATAGGATGCTTTACAATAAGCAGCGAACTCAAAAACACCCCCGTGGAAAACGGGTTTAATGCCAGGTTTTGAGGAAGAACTGTTGTTGAAAATGAGCTGTAACACTGGTATAAAAAGTACTAGCGACACCAAGTTGAAGACTACAAACCAAAAATTATAGGCAATAACTTTGAGGGCAGTGCCACGGTACTTAAATGTAAGGCGATAAATTTCTCTTAGATCTTTCAATATGCTTACAAAGATACATTTTGTAATTCGTAAGCCGAAAAGGTGTTAAGATTCGTACCTTTGACCCATGAGTACGGTAAGGCAACAAAAAATTGAAGCCGCAATACGGCAAGAACTTTCCATGGTTTTATTAACGAAATCCGCTGAATTAGCTTTAGGTTCAATGGTTTCAATTACGGTAGTGCGAATCACCTCAGATCTTTCGCTTGCACGATGCTACTTAAGCGTTTTTGGCGCGGAACCGCAAAAAGTATTGGAAACCATTAACAGCAATGTGGGGGTTATTCGCCGAGAGGTTGGTGTTCGGCTGAAAAATATGCGTAAAATTCCAGATTTGCGGTTTTTTATCGATGATTCACTCGATTATGCCGATAACATCAACAGTTTGCTGAAAAAGTGAAACAAACAACCTTAATTTATTTGGCGTCACGCTTTTTAGTTGCGCGTCAAAAAATGACGGCCGTAACGATTATTTCATGGATTGCCGTTCTCGGAATGGTGATCTCTTCTGCGGCAATTGTCATTCTTTTGTCGGCATTCAATGGAATTGAAGGAATGATTGAAGAATTGTATACATCCTTCGATCAAGAGGTTGTTGTTCGTTCGAAAAGCGGAAGAAAAATGGACCTTGAAACAGCGAAAATCTATCAAGATTTTGGCCGAAGCATTGAAGGAGTCAAGAATTCAAGTGTATTCCTGCAGGAAAGGGTGATTCTTCGAAATAAAAAAAAATGGACTAATGCAGAACTTTGGGCTATAGAGCCTTCTTTCTTAACGATGAGTGAATTAACATCAGGAAACCATTTAATTAATGGGGTTCTGAGCTCGAATAAAGAAGCAATAATTGGCGTGGGGCTGGCAAATCGTCTCATGGTCCAATCCATGAATCAACAACAGCGTCCAATCGTTCTATATTACCCAAAACAGCATAAAAAAGTGCAATTTGGAACACCGCCTTTTTACCAGCGAATTATTTCTTTAAGCGGGGCAATGGATTACAATAAAGAAGTGAATGAAAACGTGCTTTTGGTCCCGCTCCAATGGCTTCAAGACTACCATCAAAACAAGGTTTCGGGAGTGTTATTCTCCACTAAAAGTGACCAGCGAATTACCATAAAAAACACTTTGTACGCTAAATTTTCTGGTGAAATAGAGGTATTGACGAATTTGGAAAAAAACGCCTTAATTTTTAAAACGAGCCGATCCGAAAAGTTGATTGTATTGATTATTTTATTGTTTGTTTTTGTCTTGTCCTTGTTCAACCTGGCCGCGGCAATAACCATGACCTTTCTCGAAAAGAAAGAAGGATCAATTACCTTATTTAGCCTTGGTATGAGCCAATATGATTTAAGAAGTCTTTATTTTACAATGGGATTTTTGATTGTGTTTTTTGGGGTGTTATTTGGGCTGCTTATTGGCGGAATACTGGTTTCGATACATGAACGTATTGGGCTTATCATGCTGCCGGGTTCAAGGGATTTTTTTCCATCGAATTTTTCCCTGACACAAACGATTGAAGTCATGATGATCTTGCTGTTTTTGGGAACAGCTGTTGCATATTTAACGGCAACTTATCTGATAAAAACCTCTCGAAAAGAAACGAAAAGTTTGAGGTTGGAGTAATAATTTTAATATCTTTGCGCAAAATTTTAAGATACAAATTATGGCAAACGGTAGAATTTCTCAGGTAATCGGTCCTGTGGTCGATGTGGCTTTTGATAACGGCGTTCCTCTGCCTAAAATTTACGACGCTTTGGAAGTAAGAAAAACGGACGGAACGCGTGTTGTTTTGGAGGTTCAGGCCCACGTTGGAGAAAATTCGGTACGTGCAATTTCCATGGACTCCACCGACGGATTTAGAAGAGGAATGGAAGTGGTTTCTACAGGGGCGGCTATTAAAATGCCTACCGGAGAGCAGATTCGGGGAAGATTATTCAATGTTTCTGGAGAAGCAATTGATGGAATAAATACTGTTGATGCGGCCAACGGTTTGCCTATTCACCGTGAGGCACCGAAATTCGAAGATTTATCTACTGCCTCAGAAATATTGTTTACCGGAATCAAAGTAATTGACCTTATCGAACCCTATGCCAAAGGAGGTAAAATTGGACTTTTCGGCGGAGCTGGTGTTGGAAAAACGGTGCTCATACAAGAATTGATTAATAATATCGCCAAGGGTCACGGAGGGCTGTCGGTTTTTGCGGGTGTAGGAGAAAGAACCCGAGAAGGCAATGACCTTTTAAGAGAGATGCTTGAGGCCGGGATTATTAAGTATGGTGAAGATTTTATGCACTCAATGGAGGCCGGAGGATGGGACTTAAGCAAGGTGAATCTGGAAGATATGAAGGATTCCAAAGCAACCTTTGTTTTTGGTCAGATGAATGAGCCTCCTGGTGCTCGCGCAAGAGTTGCACTTTCAGGATTAACCATTGCAGAGTACTACCGCGATGGAGAGGGTGACGGGCAAGGTAAAGACATTTTGTTCTTCGTTGATAACATTTTCCGTTTCACCCAGGCTGGTTCAGAGGTGTCGGCGCTGCTGGGGAGAATGCCTTCAGCGGTAGGGTATCAGCCAACGCTCGCCACAGAAATGGGGGCTATGCAAGAGCGAATCACTTCCACCAAGAATGGATCAATTACATCGGTGCAAGCCGTTTATGTTCCAGCAGATGACCTTACTGACCCCGCTCCTGCAAATACCTTTGCCCATTTGGATGCAACAACGGTGCTTTCCAGGAAAATTGCAGAACTTGGTATTTACCCAGCGGTTGACCCCTTGGATTCAACATCTCGAATTTTAACTCCGGAAATTGTAGGCGAGGCCCATTACAATTGTGCCCAAAGGGTGAAAATAACCTTACAACGCTACAAAGAACTACAAGATATTATTGCCATTTTGGGAATGGATGAATTATCGGAAGAGGATAAAATGGTGGTACATAGAGCCCGTCGCGTTCAACGTTTCTTGTCCCAACCCTTCCACGTAGCAGAGCAATTCACTGGAATACCGGGGGTGTTCGTGGATATAAATGAAACGATCGCAGCATTTAATGATATTTTGGACGGAAAATACGACCAATACCCGGAGGCAGCATTCAATCTGAAAGGGGGAGTCCATGAAGTGGTCGAGGCTGGAGAAAAAATGTTAACGGAAGCATAAATGAAATTGGCGATATTGTCTCCAGAGCAGGAGCTTTTTTCAGGCGAGGTAGATGCGGTATCTCTTCCCGGTGTTTCCGGAAGATTCCAGTTGTTGAATGATCACGCCCCCATCATTTCTTCCTTAGGAAAGGGTACGGTATTCTATTCTTCAAAAGATGGTAAGACCGAGGATAGCTATGAAATTAAGGGAGGAGTTGTTGAAATGCTCAACAATTCGGTAGTGATTCTTATTGATTAACCTGTTAACGGTTGTTAAGATTGCATTTTGATTTTATCAAGCGCTTTTGTTTGCGTATATTCGCCTCTTAAAGCAGCATGTCCAAACCCCTCAATCAAAAGAACATTCCGACGCACGTTGCCATTATTATGGACGGAAACGGTCGTTGGGCGAAAGCTCAAGGGGAAGACCGTCTGTTTGGGCATTCTAACGGGGTTGAATCAGTGCGCGAAACGCTTAAGTGTGCACGAGAGCTTGGTGTAAAATTCTTAACCCTTTATGCTTTTTCCACGGAGAATTGGGGTAGACCTAAATCGGAGATCGAGGGATTAATGCAGTTATTGGTTGCTTCTATTCATGGTGAAATTGAGGGTTTATGTCAAAATGGCGTACGGCTTATAACCATCGGAGATACGGGAAAGTTGCCCGAGGATTGTGTGCTTAGTTTGTCCGAAGCAATGGACAAAACCAAAAACAACCAGGAAATAACGTTGATATTAGCGTTAAATTATTCCTCAAGAGATGAGATTATACGGGCTTGTAATCGTATTGCCGAAAAGGTAAAAGAAGGCTCGGTTGCTCCAGGTGAAATAACCCAAAAACATATAGAGCAAGCTTTGGATACCGCGGATATTCCTGACCCGGAATTGTTGATTCGCACAAGTGGTGAATTTAGGGTAAGTAATTTTTTGCTTTGGCAACTTGCGTATGCAGAAATGCACTTTACTAAAGTTTTCTGGCCGGAGTTTCGAAGACAACATTTTATGGAGGCTATTTACGATTATCAAACCCGTGAAAGAAGGTTTGGTAAAACCTCTGAACAATTAAGTTAACGCGTGGATGATGAAATTTAAGCTAATCTTATTCCTTTTGCTTTGCTTTCAAATTGAATCAAGAGCCCAAGGAATCAACAACCTACTTTCAACAACACCAAGGGAATATGAGATTGGGCCAATCCGCGTAATTGGAGCCGATAATTTCGACCATCAGGCAATAAAAGCAGTAGCAGGATTGCGGCAAGGACAAATGATTACCTTGCCAGGGGATCAGATAAGCAGAGCAATTCGCAACCTTTGGAAAGAGGAGTTGTTTTCGGATATCGCGATTGATTTAGATAAGGAAATTGAAGGCGTAGTATATTTAAGCATTCACTTAACGCCACGCCCCAAGCTATCGCACTTTAAGTTTAAGGGAATACCGAAACGAGAGTCGGATAAATTAAAGGATGAAATAGATTTATTTGCCGGCAAAACGATAACCGAGAATATGATTTATCAAACGGATGCTAAAATCCGTGGGTACTTCCGTGAAAAAGGATTTTACAGCATTCAGGTCGATATACAGCGGATTAAAGACACCATCATGAACAATTCTGAGGTTTTTTTAATCGATATTGATCGAGGCGTAAAAGTAGGAATTAAAACCATCCAAATTGATGGGGTTAAGAGCGTGCCAAAATGGAAACTTTCGTTAGCCATGAAAGACACCAAGCGGAAGTCCATTCTTAGGGTGTTTAAACGTTCGAAGTACACTCAGTCAACGTATGAAAAGGACAAAAAAGCCTTATTAGAAAAGTTCTATGCTGTCGGACTGAGAGATGCAAGAATAATCGAAGATACCGTGTATTTCAAAGACCCTAAAAATTTAGTTATTCACCTGACCATTGACGAAGGATCAAAATACTATTTTGGTGATTTTGAATGGTTCGGTAACAGCAAATACAGGTCAACCTTTCTCGATTCAATTCTTGGAATTAAAAAGGGGGATATATACAATAAAACGTTGTTGGATAAGCGGTTAAACGGAGGAGAAGATGGACGCGACATCGCTTCATTATACATGAATAAAGGACACTTGTTTTTTCAAATATTCCCTGTAGAAACTGGAGTTTCCGGCAATTTTATAAATTACCAATTTCGACTTTACGAAGGCAAAGAGGCGCGTTATGGCGAAATCACACTTAAAGGTAATACGAAAACAAATGATCAAGTCGTCTTCAGAGAAATCCGCACCAAACCAGGCGATTTGTTCAACAAGGAAGACATCATGCGAACGCAACGAGAGTTATCACAACTCGGGTTTTTTAATGATCAAACGATGAAAGTTAATCCTATGCCAAACCCAGAAAAAGGAACGGTGGATATCGAATATATTGTTGAGGAAAAATCGTCGGACCAAATTGAACTTTCTGGGGGTTATGGTGGTGCGGGACCGGGAGGTGCAGGAAGGGTTATTGGCACCTTGGGATTAACATTTAACAATTTCTCAACACGAAATATATTTAAACGATCTGCTTGGACCCCTCTTCCAGGTGGGGACGGTCAGCGTCTTTCAATTCGAGCGCAATCCAATGGGCGTTTTTATCAGGGGTATACCTTTTCTTTTACCGAACCATGGTTAGGAGGGAAAAAGCCCAATGCGCTTTCGTTTTGGATAAATAATACTTCCTTATCCTCGAACGGATTGTTTAGAACCAATCCTGCATACAATGGGATTTCCATTTCTGGGGTGGGGGTTGGTTTACAACGCCGAAAGAAATGGCCCGATGATTATTTTACAGCGTATTATGAGTTGAGTTACCAGTATTACGATGTGGTAAATGATTTTCGTTTTCCGCTTTTCCCCAAAGGATATTCCAACGATATTGCACTGAAATATGTGCTCCAAAGGTCCTCTGTGAGCGCCCCAATTTATCCTCAGAGCGGTTCGAATTTCACGTTTACAGCAAAATCAACACTACCGTATTCGTATTTTCAAAAGGACGTGGATTATTCTCAGACGAGTATTGCTGAGCGATATTATTTTCTGGAATATTTTAAGTTTAAGTTTACCGGCGAGTGGTACACGCCTTTAAGTCCAAATAGGAAATTAGTGTTAATGTCTCGGTTTGGTTTTGGTTATATTGGAGCCTTCAACGCTGCTCGTGGTATAACACCTTTTGATCGTTTCACCATGGGAGGCAGTGGATTAACGGGGGTTAATCAACTAGGAGGCCGAGAAATTATTGCGCTTCGTGGCTACGAAGACCAAGCGATTTCTTCTGGGGCTTCGGATCCGATTATCGCAAAATACACCTTAGAGCTTAGGTACCCTATCTCGTTAAACCCTCAAGCCACGTTTTTTGTAACTAGTTTTTTGGAGGCGGGCAATACTTATCCTACGGTTAAGAATTTCAACCCCTTCAATGTAAAAAGAGCAGCAGGAGTTGGTATACGCGTTTTCTTGCCGATGTTCGGAATGCTAGGGTTGGATTACGGCCTTGGTTTTGATCGACTTGATTCCTGGGCCTCAGGATATAACGGTCCTTCTGATGCATCCGTCCAAAAGAAAGGATTTTATCCGAAATTAAGTTTCACTATTGGCATGAACCTTGGTGAATTGTAGTAATTAAGAATATTGTTGTAAATTCGCTATCCTTGAGAGCAGTATGAAGGTTGTTAGTTTTCTTCTTTTTATGGCGGTTTTTCAGTGGGGGTTCACGCAAAACTTTGCCTTCATTGATTCTGATTATATCCTGTCTAATATTCCGGAGTATACAGAGTCTAAGGAAAAATTAGACAAACTCGCTGAGTCGTGGACTAAAGAAATTGAGGACAGGTTGAGCGTTCTTAAAACGCAAAAAGAAAATTACAATAAAGAAGAAATTCTTCTTCCGGCAGAAGAAAAAACCAAAAGGAAGTCCGAGATTGATAAATTGGAAAAGGAGACCGTAGATTTACAAACCCAACGGTTCGGGTTGAACGGAGATTATTTTCTCAAGCGCCAAGAATTAATAAAGCCTATTCAAGACCGTATCTATACCGCCATGAAAAAAGTTGCCAAAGCAGAAGGCTATACTTTTGTTTTTGATAAAGCCAACCAAAGCACCTTGATATACGGCGATAAAGACGCCGATATCAGCAACAACGTCCTTGAAGAAATGGGAATTACTAAAGAATAATAAATTATACAACATGAAACGTCTTTTTATCACTTTGTTATTGGCAATTACAAGTTATACCGTTAGCGCACAAATGAAGTTGGCGCATGTAAATTCACAAAGGTTACTTGATTCACTTCCTTCGTATATCAAGGCAGAATCTGATTTAAAGAAGTTTCAAGATGACGGTGTTGCCGAATTGGGGATATTGGAGAAACAAATCAATGATGCCTACGTGAAATTGGATGCAATGAAAGACAACCTTACTCCTACCATGCTTAAAATCGAACAAGAGAAAATCATGGGTATGGAGCAACGGTATCAGCAAACACAATCTTTGTTGCAACAGCAACTACAAACCATAGCGAATGAATACAACCAACCTATTCTTGATCGCCTTCAAAAGGCGGTAGAAATCGTTGCGGATAGGAAAAAGGTCAATTATGTTTTAGACACGTCTAAACTGCTATACTCCAAGGCGGGGATTGATATTACCATGGAAGTCAAGACGGAATTGTTGCGCCTTGACGCGGAAGCCATGAAAAAGCCGTAAATTGTTACAAAGGGCCGAGAGCCCTTTTTTATTTTTTACCTCGTGAGACAAGGGAAAATAGGTGTTTTTGATTCGGGCTTCGGTGGACTTACGATACTGCAGTCAATTGTCCGAGTTGTGCCGAATTATTCCTTTATTTATTTCGGGGATAATGCCCGGTCACCCTACGGTAATAAATCATTTGACGTAATCTATGAATACACCTTAGAGGGGGTAGATTTTTTATTTAATCAAGGGTGTGAACTGGTCATTTTAGCCTGTAACACAGCCTCTGCCAAAGCCCTAAGAACCATTCAGCAGAAAGATTTACCAAGGATTGCACCTCAAAAACGTGTATTAGGAGTAATTCGTCCGAGCACTGAAGAAATTGCATCCTATACGAGATCCGGTAAAATTGGAATACTAGGAACAGAAGGAACGGTGAATTCGTCCTCCTATTTATTAGAATTAGCGAAAATCAGCCCTGATTTAGAGGTGTTTCAACAGGCGTGTCCTTTATGGGTTCCTTTAATTGAAGAGCGAAAGTACGCATCACCCGTTGGCCAAATGATTATTTCCAACGACGTTGAACAACTATTTGCAATGAATCAAGCAATTGATACGGTATTATTAGCCTGTACTCATTACCCGATAATTAAAACAATGATCGAAGAATCGGTCGGAAATCGAGCTAAAATTATTGAGCAGGGACCTCTGGTTGCGGAGAAGTTACAAACCTATTTAGTACGTCACCCAGAAATTGAAACGAGGCTAAGTTTAGAGGGGGGAGTCTACTTTTATACGACAGAACGAGTGGATTATTTTAATCAACACGCTTCGGAAATCTTTGGTTCATCTATAATAGCTCAACAAATTCAATTAATTTAATCCTCAATCAAATAGGAAATGGAAATTACAAAAGAACTAGAAGAACGTTTAAGCTTATTACATGCCAAATACGAAGCGATTGGACAGGATTTAATATCGTACCTCGATGGATTATTGTATTCTGACGTAACAACTTATTGGGATTATATACATCTCGACACCTTGTTAAGCCTTCAAAAACCAAAGACAAACTTCCCCGATGAAGTGGTATTCATTGGTTATCATCAGATTACAGAATTGTATTTCAAACTAGCACTGCAAGAATTAATGTGTTTGGGGCAAGAAAAAGAGCTCAATAAACCCTCGTTTTTGTTGCGCATAAATAGAGTTAATCGCTATTTTGAAGCGTTAATTCGAAGTTTTAGTATAATGGTAGAGGGGATGGACCAAAAAGAGTTTTTACGTTTTCGTATGGCTCTTCTACCTGCAAGTGGTTTCCAGTCGGTACAGTATCGTCAAATTGAACTTTACAGTACTGATTTACTTCAACTTGTAACACTTTCCAAACGCGGTGAATTTTCGAAAACAGACCCTGTCGAGAAATTATACCCATATATCTACTGGAAATTTGGTGCTACAGAGCAACAAACAGGAAAAAAGACCCTCACGTTAACGCAATTTGAGGAGCGATATGATCGAGAATTGTTGGCATTATCCAAACACTGCATAACGCTGAATTTATGGCAATTATATAAAAAACTTCCGGCCGAGGACCAAAAGGATATAGCGGTAATAGAGGCCTTAAAATCGAACGATTTAAATGTTAATGTTTATTGGCCACTCGCGCATTATAAATCAGCGGTTCGATATTTAGCAAAAAGCGACCAGGATATTGCTGCAACCGGGGGTACTAATTGGCAAAAATACCTTCCGCCGAAGTTTCAGAAACGAATTTTTTATCCTGAATTGTGGTCTTTCGAAGAGAAAGAAACCTGGGGGAAAGGATGGGTTGAAGATCAAATTAAATCCATTCTTAAAGGTTTTTAATAAACGCAGCGCGAAGGTCAAGCGTTCCGATTGGCGAGATTATAGCCCCTCTTGCCCTCATGTTTTGAATGATGATATAATCCTCATAAATGATGGGAAGCACCCAGTTTTCACCGTTCAATATGGCATCGCAATTAACGTAGTAATTGTTCTGTTGGATAGGTTTTTTTTCTTGTATAGCAAGAGCATAATTAATGTCGTAAATCGACGAGTTGATTTTTGGTAGAAAGGGGTTTTGGCTACTGTTGATAGGGTTTTTACTGTAAAATAAACCGAAATATGCATCGGCATCGGCATAATCAGGATTGAGTCCAAGTTTCCATAGGTCTGCGGTATTGTTATTAATTGCAGCGGTCCTTCCTTCTTGATTTACCCAATGTAACGTTACGTTTATGTTGAGATACTCTTTGAGTTTATTCGATACAAACGAGCAGTATTTTTTAACTTGTTCAATGTCCTCACCTGTAGCATAGAAGTGCAGTGTTGGAAAGGGGTTGTTTGCATTGAATCCAGCCTCTTTCATGAGCCTTTGACCGAGTTGTACATTCATTACTTTTTTCGGAAAAAGGGAATTGTCGTAATAAAAAGAAGGGGGGGCAATGCCTTGATTAGCGGGGATCCCATCGCCGTTCAAAAGTTCGTTAGCAATGTACTCTCTGTCCAATACCATATCGATGGCCATTCGGACACGTGAATCTTTGAAACAAGGATTTTTTTGGTTTAAAACAATCAATGAAACTCGGCTTCCTGGAACAACATGAACTTTGTGAGCAAACGGGGCTACTGGATTACGGGGATTCCCTCCTGAAAATATAAAGTTGATTTTTTCAGTGGGCACTTCGAATAAAAAATCAATTTCCTCCCGTTGAAAAGCTGAAATTTCTTGGTTGGTGCTGGCATATATTTTATACCTGATGCTATCAAGATATGGAAGCCGGTTGCCAAAGGAATCTTTCATCCAATAATCGGGGTTAAATGCAAGAACGATTTCTTTTTTCGAAGAAGATTTTAACAGAAAAGGCCCTGTCCCCACTGGATGAAACAAAATTTTGTTTTTGTAATGCTTTAGTGCAACTTTTGAAATTACACCGTATTTACAACTGCTCAGCAACTTGGGGAAATTGTAGTTGGGTTGGTTTAATGTGATTTCAAGGCAATATGGGTGAAGAATTTTAATTCCCGAAACGTCCGATGTTCTCCCATCGAAATAATCTTTTGAACCCTTTATCTTACCAATTAAACCGTTACTGGATTGATTTAGTAAGGATGAGGAACAAGCTAACTCTAGGGTCGCCTTAACATCCTCTGCAGTCATGTCATTCGATTCGAATCCGAAACAGGGGTCAGAACAGAATGAAACGCCCTTTCTTAAATAAATGCGAATCACAAGGTTGTTTCGCCACTCGAACCTCTCCGCTAGACGAGGCACTACATGGTGGCTGGAGTCTTCCAAGTCAAAAAGAGGCTCAAAAATATTGCATAACAACCGATGAGAATCGATGTCATCGTTGTACAGCGGGAAGAAAGTTTTAATCTCGCCAGGAAGGGATAGCCTTAAGCGGTCTCCATAGTGGATTTCACCTCCTTTAGACTTTCTTAAACCTTTTTCATTACAAGAAAACAAGCACAAGATCCCTACGAAGAATATCCCTCTAACTAAAGTCATTCTTTCGACGAAAGCTTAATAATTTTATGGACATAATTTCGGCCTTGCTGTGTAAAATGAAGGTGATACATACCATCACTTACCTCTTTTACGGATAATTGATGCGTCAACAGTCCCTCTGCGACTAGCTCCCCTTGCACATTATAGATTACCCAAGTATCAATAAGGGAGGAGAAGTTGATAACATCCATCGTAGGGTTTGGAAAAATTTGAATACCGAAATCCATGGAGCCCGCAGTCTCCAGGACACCAATAAAGAGGCTGTCGGAAACCGCACAGCCGTTCGCATCGATTACATTAACACTATACCATCCCTGCGTAAGATAAGTTGCGGTATTATTCGTTTGTTGGTTAGGGTCGTCCCATTGATATGAATATGGCGGAGTTCCCCCGAACACATTGGCGGTTGCCGTACCATCAAGAGCGCTTAAGGTACTTTCCGGCGTTGAAGTGATGGTTATGGATAGGGCCGCTGGGGAATTAACCGTCTGAACATAGATTTGAGAGACACAATTGTTGGAATCGATAATGCTTATGGGATAGGTTCCCGCTCCTAAGGAGTCGATGGGATTCGTGATTGTTAGGCCGTTTGATTGGTAGGTATAGGCTCCAACTCCCCCAGCTGCCAAGATTTGGATAGAACCATTGTTTGCATCGAAACAGGTTTCATGGGCAACAGCAAAAGTTGCGGTAATGCTATCCGGCTGATTTACGGTGAATTGCAAGGTGTCGTAACAGGGCCTTGAATCGCTAGCATACAGGGTATAGGTTCCCGCAAATAATGAAGGTAAAACGGGAGTTGCATTCCCATTACTCCAAGTACAAGTTAATCCAGAAGCTCCACCGGGGGTTACTTGAATCGAACCGTCGTTGAGACCATTGCAACTAACATCCGTAATTTGACTG
Organism: Bacteroidota bacterium; assembly: GCA_046082075.1. Classification (GTDB taxonomy): domain Bacteria; phylum Bacteroidota; class Bacteroidia; order Flavobacteriales_D; family Crocinitomicaceae; genus UBA952. The sequence goes on along the minus strand of JBJTXE010000071.1, from coordinate 2,596 downwards.
CCTCCAACAACAGGCGATGAATAAGGAATGAAGACAGAGTCTACCACGATGCATCCGCTCGGATGGGTAATGGTTATGGTTGCCCAACCTTCTCCTAGGGTGTAGTTGGGTTTTGTGGTAATTCCATTTTCCCAGAGAAAAACGCAGGTACTGAACATGCACGGACAGCCAGAGCTGTTCACTACCGCCTGACCATTGGTGTCTCCTGGACAGGTTGGCGGAACAATTCCTCCGAAGGTGATAATATATGGATCCACCAAGGTTGTGGTGTAAATTTCAAAACAATTGGCGTTGTCCGTAACCTGCAGAGTGTAGGTGCCTGCAGGAACGTTGGTTAATTGCGCTGCGGTGCTGCCGTTCGACCAAACGTAAGTGTAAGGAGGGGTGCCGAGATTAACGGTTGGAATAATGGAACCAGTGGAGGTGCCATTACACGTGGGCTGAGTGACACTAACGCTTGTAATTAGACTTCCAGGCCCACAATTTGTACTGGTGTTAAAATACTCCCCGGTATTCATAGTTCCCAAATAACTGCCCCAGGCAATTCCGGTGTTGGGAAAAACACTGTTCAATTCTAGCTTTCTTGCGTAGACCCCCTTCCATGCCACGGGATTTAGGCTATCCTTTTTAACTAAATAAACAAGGTCAAGGTTGGCATCACCGTCCAAATCAGTGAAGAGGGGTGTTGAGCCTAAATTCACCCCGGAAGTAGTTGGAACCAACGACTGAAGGGTATGGGCTACAAAGTCGAAAGATTGTAATCGGTGTTTCCAGTGACCGTTTTCAAAATAATTCACGGAGAGTACGGCCTCATCTCTCCCGTCGTTATTAAGATCCACCGCATTACCTGAGGCGAATTGAAGGTTTCCAATGCTGTCTTTGAGCACCACATGTCCGGAAGCTCCATCCAGCAAAACTTGGTAGTAATCGGTATACCCTGAACTCGTTCCTTTTGCCAAGCTTAGAAAAACATCGGGCGTATTGTTGCCGGTGAAATTGCCAATAACAGGTTGTGCGCTGGATTCTGTATTTGGAAGATCATAGCTCCATTGAACACTGAGGTCACCTCCTTTTATTTTGTATACTGCTCCGCTGTAGGATTGCAGGTAAATATAGGACTCCCCGATGGCTGTTTTGTAAAAAGATGCTGGGGCGATGAAGCCAAAGTTAGGATCAGTTACGATAGGAATCGAGGGAGCAAGAGTATTATTCAATAAACTCATCAAAGGACAGGCCCAAAAACTACCGCCCAATGTTTCTCCACCAGTACCATAGAGAACATACTTTGTTCCTGTACCGTTCAGGTCTACCACAATCGGCGAACAGTAGGTCTCCGCACTGTCTGGAACTACTGCTTTTGCAATGAGCGAACCGTTTACACTGTTAACTACCATTAAATGCCCGGGAGGTCTTGTTGTGTCCCAAACCGGTGCGGAGTGGTCTCCTCCGTTCGCTACGAGCAAGTCCATAATGCCGTCTCCGCTGACATCGTCGATCCATTGAGGGTTGTAAAAATTATAAAGCCCGCTATCACCTGGATTCACATTGTAGGGAAAATAGTCCCACAAAAGTGCGCCGTTTTGTCCGTTGATGGCCAGCAATTGCGCTTGCCGTCCCACCATGAAAACGTCCTTAATTCCGTCATTCGTTATATCCAAAAACAAGGCGCTTCCAAACACTTCGTTGCGCGCTGGTCGCTTCCACAAAAGGGTTCCGTCAATGCCATTAATGGCCATAATGCCGTTGTTGCTGAAGACCCCATCCGTCCCTCCACCAAAAACCAGTTCTTTTACGCCGTCATTGTTTAAATCACAGGCCCGCGGTGAAGAAAGGGTCGGTATTGAATCAACAAAAAACTGCCAATTTTGGGCGGAGACCATGCCACAAAGGATGAACGAGAAAGAGAGTAAAAATAATTTCATGTTTTGTGCGAATTTGATTTGTCCCATAAAGGTAAAGAATAAAGAGATAAAAGAAAAACATGGGTTTTGGAGGGCGGATTATTTAGTATTATCTTTGTCCTCGATTCGGCTCCGTGGCGCAACTGTATAGCGCATCAGATTTCGGCTCTGAGGGTTGCAGGTTAGAATCCTGCCGGGGTCACAAAAGGAAACCCTGATGGCAACATCAGGGTTTTGTGTTTTGTTTTGTGTCGACAATTCATTGGCGTAAACCAATAAAAACACAAAACAGAGTCTTGTAAAACAAGCCTCGGGTTTCTATGCTTGTTATGAACTAATTCAAGGGAAAACACGCAGCGTAATCCTGCCGGGGTCACTCTAGGATTGAAATCCTTTACTACCTGCTGAAGATAGCATTCAACTGCTCCACAGACTGTTTGGCGTCTCCATAGAGCATGTCCACATTTGATTTGTAGAACAGCGGATTATCTTCGCCCGAGTATCCTGCACTCATGGACCTTTTCATGACAATCACTTGTTTGGCCTTCCAAGCCTCAATTACGGGCATGCCATAAATGGAGCTTGTTGGGTCATCTTGTGCACTCGGATTCACGACATCATTTGCCCCTACAACCATTACCATGTCGGTTTCAGTAATGTCCTGATTGATTTCATCCATATCGCAAACGATGTCG
>JBJTXE010000070.1:0-3700 GCA_046082075.1 Bacteroidota bacterium | reverse complement strand
GACCAAACCCCGCCACCCAAATCCAAGGGTTTTTACGGTAAAACATGAATAAATAAAGAAGTGCCGCGCTAACAACAACCAATAGTAAGGACCTTAAGGCATCCGCCTGATAAATGGTCTTTCGCACATTGATAAGCTCTCCTTTCATGCCCTCAATCAGGGCAATTTGACCGGAATCTTTCATGTTTTTTGTGGCATCGCTAAATTGCTGCACCTCTTCGGTAGTGATGAACGATCCTGAAACGGAAGGTACTGCATAGAATACAACCGCCAATAAAACGATCCCACCGAGAACTGCAAATCGAAATTTCTTGGATACTTGCACGCCGTCACCGTCACCGTTCCAAAGATGGTTCAATAAAAGCATTCCCATCAAGGGGACCAAAACTTGAAGAACCACCAAGATCATTTTTGTATCGCGGAATTTATTGTACATGGGAAAATGATCGATGAACCAAAAATTTAAACCGCCGGATTTCAAGGAAAGCAAAATGCAAAGCACGGCCAACAATGCCGCAGGAAAACGCAGCCAATCTTTCAACAACAAAAGGGAAGCAATAAACAGGAAGAAACCTACGGCGCCAAGATAGATGGCTCCACCGCTGAATAACTGTCCTCCCCAATACTGATTAAACTGACCAATTTGATCTGCATAGGTGGGGTCGTTAAGCGAAGCCATGGCTTCTTCATTATTGGCAATATACCCACCGGATCCGCCTTTGGCATTTGGAATGAACAAGGACAAGGCTTCACCTGGGCCAAAATTATACTCAAGAATATAGCTCCTATCCAATCCGGTTCGTGCTTTCGACTCTTTGGGCGTTCCTTTCGGTGCAACAGAAATTTCGGAATCCCCGCGGGTGGAATATTTAGCGTATTCATAGGTTGTCATCAAATTACTCGCAGAGGGCAGCACAGCCACGATGCCGCCAATCATTAAAGCACCTGCAACTTTGGCAAGCTCGACGGCCTTTTTTTCCACCAACAAACGAATTCCTTCTCCAAGGGCCACAACACCAAGCATAATCAAAAGGTAATAGCTGATTTGAAAGTGGTTCGCACTTAAATTCAAAGCTAAAAAGAAGGCAAATACGATACTTCCCCACAACCATCTACCACGGGTTGCCATGAGAAGGCCTCCTAAAGTTGGTGCCATAAAAGAAACTGCATTAACCTTGGTCAGGTGTCCTGCTCCGAGGTACAATATATTGAAAGAAGCAAATCCAAAGGCTAAGGCCCCAACAATGGCAATCCAAGGTTTGATGCGCAAACACATACCCAGAATGTAAAATCCGATCATGGTCACGAATAAAATCCCAACAGGAACGGGTAATCCAAGCCGCATGAATTCACCGATTTTAGCCATGTAATTCGAGCTGTGTTTCACACTGATTTGGTAGGCAGGCATCCCGCTGAACATCCCGTTGGTCCAAAGCGCTTCTTCCCCGTTCATCGTTCGATAATCGGTGATTTCTTTCGCTGCACCCTGGTATTGTTTCACATCGGATTGAATGAGCTGATTACCTTCCCAAACAGGTGAGAAATAAACGCCCGCAAAAGCTAAAAAAACAGCGATTGCAATTAGGTGAGGGATTATTGCTTTTACATTGAATTTCATAATCATAGGATTTAATGTGGGTTCGCAAAGCGCTGAACCTCCATTGCAGAAATTTCATCGCCGCATAAAATTACCAATCGTTCCAATACATTCCGCAATTCGCGGATATTTCCTGTCCAATTAATGGTTTGAAGGGCTTTGATTGCCGCCGGGTTCAATTTTTTTAGCGGTAATCCTTGCTCTTCACAAACTTGCTTTAAAAAATAGGCCGAAAGCTCCGGAATATCGTCGATCCTATCGTTCAACGCGGGAACTGCTATGGGGATTACCGCCAAACGATGGAAAAGGTCCTCTCTGAATTGACCGTTATTGATTGCCTCCCGTAAATTCTTGTTCGTAGCGGCAATCACCCTGCAATCTACTTTTATGTCTTTTTCCCCTCCAACCCGCTGAATCACTTTCTCTTGTAAGGCCCGCAGCACTTTCGACTGGGCGTTGAGGGGCATATCGCCTATTTCGTCTAAGAATAAGGTTCCCCCGGAAGCTAACTCGAATTTGCCTTTTTTATCTTTAATAGCACTGGTAAAAGCGCCTTTTTCATGACCGAACAGTTCGCTTTCCACCAATTCCGCTGGAATTGCAGCGCAATTCACTTCAACGAATGGCGCTTTATGTCGAAGGGATTGTTCATGGAGGCTTCTTGCCACCAATTCTTTTCCACTTCCATTGGGTCCTGTAATTAATACCCGGGCATCCGAAGGGGCGACTTTGCGAATCAGTTCTTGAACTTCGAGGATTCGTGGCGAACTTCCCACCATTGAGCTTCCTACAAACTTTTTAATGCTCGATTTTAAGGCAGCGTTAGATCTCATTAAAAGGCCTTTTTCGTTGACGTGTTGAATGCTTACGAGAATGCGGTTTAAGTTAAGTGGCTTTTCAATGAAATCGTATGCCCCTAACCGTAAAGCTTTTACCGCCATTTCAATCGATCCATGTCCGGACATCACGATCGTTTCAACCGAAATTTCTTTTTCTTGAATGGCCTCGAGCAATGCTAAACCATCCTTTTTCGGCATTTTTATATCGCACAATAACACATCAAATGAGGATTGAAGCAAACGCGCTAGCGCTTCTTCCCCATCTTCAGCCTCTTCCACACTGTGGCCCTCCATTTCCAAAATCTCTCGGATTACCCTTCGAATAGAACGGTCGTCATCGGTGATTAAAATTCTCATGGTTTTGGTGTTTTAATCGATACTTTTTCCTCTAGCATCGGGACAAATTTGAAGGTACCGAATTGCTGTTGTGTAAATTCATGATCATTCAACCGCACGATCTTCAACATCACTTGCTCTGCCCCTTCTCCCACAGGTATAATCATAATGCCTCCAACGGCTAATTGTTTTTTTAACTCCAAAGGGATTTCGGGAGCACCGCATGTGACAATGATGCGGTCGAATGGAGCGTAGCTTGGCCAGCCCAAAAACCCATCACCGTAGCGCAGTCGCGCATCGTATTTAAAATGTTTGACCATGGCATTGGCTTTCAGATGCAATTCCTGGTGACGCTCGATGGAATATACTTTGGCACCAAGAGCGCAAAGAATACATGTTTGAAATCCTGACCCCGTTCCAATTTCCAAAACCTTCATTTTTTTGTTTAATTCCAGCAGTTCGCTTTGAAAAGCAACCGTGTAGGGATGAGAAATGGTTTGACCCGATCCGATTTGAAATGCAGCATTGGTGTAAGCCAAATCATCGAGCGCCAAATCCATAAAAAAGTGACGCGGAACTTTATAAAACGCTTGCAGAATTGCTGGGTTTTTTATGCCCATCTGCTTTAATTCTTCGATCAACAATTTGCGTTTGCCCTGATGGCGGTAGGTATCCTTGAGATGGTCCATGTTGGGTGTAAAAATAAAGGATTAAGGACGATTTTAGCGATTTTAGCTACCTTTGTTTTGAACAATGGAGCGTGAAATGACAATTCTGGTAACCGGTGGAGCGGGTTTTATTGGATCCAATCTGTGTGAGGCCCTATTGGAACGCTCTCATTCGGTGGTTTGCTTGGATAATTTCCTAACCGGAAAACGGGAAAATCTGGATCATTGTTTATCGCAGGAAAAGTTCACCCTCTTCGAAG
>JBJTXE010000069.1:0-3955 GCA_046082075.1 Bacteroidota bacterium | reverse complement strand
CAAAATAGTGTTCAACACCTTGGATCGATAAATCTTGTGCAAGGCCTCCTGGACCACGGTTGTAGGCTGCGCAAGCATTCAGCCAATTGTGAAATAGTTTGTAATTTGATTTGATTAGCTTGCAGGCAGCCCTGGTGCTTTTTTCTAGATGGAGCCGTTCATCGATTTCCGAGGATATTTTTAACCCGTATTCTGGCGCGGTGAAGGGCATGAATTGCCAAAATCCAGCGGCACCTGCTGGACTTGTGACATTGCTTAAATTGCTTTCAATGGCACATAAATATTTGAAGTCCTCGGGTACTCCTTCCGATCGTAGAATGGATTCTATGACTGGAAAATATCGGGAACTTCGTTTGATGATTAACGAGGTGCTGCTCTGAAAATAGGTATTTACCATTATTTCGCGGTCCAGTCGCTCGCGTACATCCACATCGCTTAGTGAGCATCGTTGTCCAAAAAAGTTGATCGATTTGGGTAGGGAGGGGACTCCAAAATCCACCGAGCCATTCGTCGCTTTTTCCGACTTTTGCTTTGGGTTTGAACAGGAAGAAAAGCCCATGGAAAGGCTAAGAATGATCAGAACTATTCGGTTTTTTTTGGGGTGATTTAACAACATGCGTTAGTCGGAATAGTAGGTAAAATACAACGAAGAATGGGATAAGAAGCAAAAGGGTCCAAGCGTTCCAACCTAAACCGTGCAAATAGAGCATCATTAATCCTAAGGTTCCTAAAAATAGCGCAAGCAAGGTATAGGTAATCCATACTTGGCCCTCATTGAATCCTGCATAAACCATGTGATGCGTCGTATGATCTTTTCCACCGTGTGCGGGTGAAACACCCCGTGCAATTCGGTTGAAGACTACGGTAAAGGTATCGATGAAAGGTAAGGCAAGAATAAGTAGCAGAATAAGGGTACTTAACCAAAAGGGTATTTCCTGAATCCCTTTGAAATTCCATAAGATATAGACCGAAAAATAAGCGACGGCATACCCAATTAATTGACTTCCTGAGTCCCCCATGAATAATTTAGACGGAGGCTTATTGAAGGCTAAAAAGCCTAAGATGGCCCCCATAAAACCAATGATAATAAAAACATAAATATCCAAAAGATCGCAACAGAACCAAAGACTTATGATTAAAAAATTCAAGAAGGCAGCACCAGAGACGCTTGCTGTGATACCGTCCATATTATCCAACATGTTGAGGGAATTCATTACTCCAACGATCCAAATTACCGTAATCGCGGCATTCAGTGCATCAATTTCAGCAACAGGAATAACACTTTTCGATAATACAACGCATATGCCGCAGAGGATTTGCGAAGTTAACTTTAGTAAAGGTTTTGTATCAAAAGCATCATCGGTCAAGCCCATGAAAAAGGCCAAACACATTCCAATGAAGAAGAAGACAAAGGATGAATTGCCAAATACGTTTTCAAGTGGGTGACTTATTAAATAGGTAATGATAGAAATAAACACTGAAAGAAAAATAGCGATCCCCCCGAGCGAAGGCTTGACGTTTATATTCCAGCGATTTTCGGTGTTGTTACGTCCGCGCATTCCCAATGTTTTAGCAAATTGCATCAATACGACGATGAAAACGACCGTTGCGACAAAGGTGCCTAAAAAGAAGAGAATAATTTTGAACGTTGTATTCATACTAGAACCAAGTTTCCAATTGCTTAAGGGGAACTCCTTCTCGATCTTTGCTCGAGATAGTCATCGCGATACTTGGCCATTGTATTCCTAGATCAGGATCATTCCAAAGCAGGGTTTTTTCATGGTCCGATGCATAGCGATGCGTACATTTATAACTGAAGAGCGTATGGTCTTCGAGGGCCAAGAAACCGTGAGCAAAACCCTCTGGGATGTAAAACTGAACGCCATTTTCAGCGGATAGTTCGATTATTTCGTGCTGACCAAATGTGGGTGAATTTTTACGCAAGTCAACGGCAACATCCAAGACTTTTCCTCGAAGTACTTGCACTAATTTTCCTTGGGCATAGGGAGAAGTCTGAAAATGAAGTCCTCGCAATACACCGCTATGTGATTCAGAGAGATTATCTTGAACAAATGGATGGGGTAGGTACTCCTCATAACGCACTGAATTAAAAGATTCCATGAAAAATCCCCGTTCGTCTTGGTACCGTTTAGGAACAAATTTGATTAATCCTTGAATCGAAAAATACGCAACCAACATGTTATTTTTTCTTTTTTCTCCAAAAGCGGAGTGAACCCATTATACGCTTAACCCATGAAGCAGGTTTATCGTCTGAATAGTAGCCCCCGTATCCATACCCATATCCATATCCATATCCGTACCCATACCCATACTCGTATCCATACATTGCCCCACCGGTAGGAACAGCGTTTAATATGACATTTATCTTGTCAATTTTTTGAATGGTGAATAAGTTCATTATTTGATTTGCAAAAGCTCTTTTAGAATAGTTCGCTTTGAAAACATAAATGGGTATGTCCGCTTGCGTTAATATATTGATCCCATCCGAAACTACCCCTATCGGAGGATTGTCGATGAAAACGATGTCATAGGTACCTTTCAAATGGTGTAATACATCGTGTAAAACTTGGCTTTGAATTAAATCCGAGGGATTGGGAGGAATGGGGCCCGCAGTAATGAAATCAAGATTAGGTATTCCCGACGATTTAACAACCTGATCTAAGGGAAGTAGTCCAGAGAGCACTTGACTCATTCCCTTTTCGTTATCAATACCGAAACCGTGGTGAACCTTTGGTTTACGAAGGTCAAGGTCAAGTAAAATACAGCGTTTTCCTGCACTAGCAAAAGTTGCAGCCAAATTCAAAATCACAAACGTTTTCCCTTCACCCGAAACCGAAGAAGATACAGCCACCGTTTTCACATCCTTGTTGATGAAATTCATATTCGATTTGATGTTTCGAACTGATTCTGAAAGCCGGGATTTCGGTTCGTCCATAACAACCACTTGGGAATACATCATTTTCTTTTTGTGCAAGGGAACTGTTCCCAAGATCGTGGTGGATTCAGGAAGTAATGATTTCAAATCTTCCAAGGAGGTTATTTCATGATACAGAAGGTACTGCAATAAAAGATAACCAAACCCCAATAACAAGGCAAGTGAAATGCTTAATACATAGGTGTTTTTTCGGTTCGGAGAAATCGGAAAATCTGGAAGCTCAGGGGAACTGAGTACTTTGTTTTGGGAGGAATATCCGGCATTACTCAGTTGAAATTCGATTTTTTTCTCGGTGAATTGATTGAAGTAATTACGGTTTAATTCTTCCATATATTTCAATCGGTTAAATTCCGAAGTTTTCTCAGGTAGCCCAATGAGACGAGATTCGTAAGTGGCAAGTTGAGATTCCAAAAGTCTTTTGTCGTGTTTTAAGCGATCGTAGATGGTGCTAATACTTTTCCTGATTCCTTGAACGCATGAGCTTATTCGGTCATTGGTTAAACGGACTTTTTTACTTTCGTAGGAGATATCTTGCATCAAATCCTCTTTCGTTTCCAAAAGATGTTTTAAATCTTCAATTTGCCGAGTAATGGCCCCCTCAAAACTCCTTTTCCCGACAAGTTCAGGGAGAATTTTAAAAATTTCGGGGCGTGTTACTTGCTCAGAGATGGTTCTTTTTAGATAGTCAATCGTGTAAATTTCCTCGTTTATTTCGTTGATTTTTGTGCTTATTTCTGTCAGATTTCGCGTGATGTCATTCTCTTCGAATTCAAGACTTGATAATTTTTGGGTCCGCTGAAATTTGCTCAAACTGTCTTTGGAAGTATTCAATACCATGGAGAGGGAATCCAATTGATTGTCAATGAAGTTGAGGGTTTTTACATTTTCTTCCTGTTTACTCACTTTTTCAAAGTCAAAATAACTTCGAATAATGGATTGCATTAAATGATAGGCAAGTTTTCGGTTTTCATGACGAAAAGAAATTTGGAGTGTTTTGGC
>JBJTXE010000068.1:0-5989 GCA_046082075.1 Bacteroidota bacterium | reverse complement strand
ACTCGGTAAAGATTTTTAGTTCAAGCACTCAGAGCAGGACACTTCGTTTCATCAAGGATTAATTCAATATACCTTGAATTAGTTAGCTTTAATGGATATTGCAACGGCTATTTCCCGATAAAAGGGCATAAAAAAAGGGAGCTCGTAGGCTCCCTTTCCTTAGAAGTAATCTTGTCTTAGTTTACTTTACCGTTTAATTCAGCACCTGCTTTGAAACGGATTGATTTTTTAGCAGCAATTTTGATAACAGCTCCTGTTTTAGGGTTTCTTCCGTTTCTTGCTTTACGGTTAGAAACAGAGAAAGAACCAAAACCAACTAAGGAGATACGATCTCCTTTTTTCAACGCTCCGGTTGAAACTTCAACAAACGCATCAAGCGCTCTTTTTGCATCAGCTTTTGACAAGTTTGCATTCGCTGCAATTGCGTCAACTAATTCCGCTTTGTTCATAATGAATTTTTTTAAAAGGTTAATAAAAACGTTTAACGTGACAAATATATCCTAATATCTTACCCACCAACCTGAAAGCCTTGAAAAATCTACAAAAATGTTGAAAAAAGCCTAATTTTGTTGAAAAACAGGGGTTTTTAGTGAACTTTTTCCTTTCAGCGCCCTTTATTGAGTAAATGAAGCAAACCGTTATTGTAATTGGCAGTGGGGTAGGTGGATTAGCCACAGCCATTCGTTTGGCTAATTCGGGATTTAATGTAAAAGTATACGAGAAAAATAGTTTTATTGGTGGTAAAGTGCATTCCCGCACCTTTGACGGATTTCGATTTGACATGGGCCCTTCTGTCTTTACAGAACCACACTTGATTGAAGATTTAGTGAAATTGGCTGATAATCCTGTGCCCTTTTCATTTGAAAGCCTGCCTGAATCAGGCAGGTATTTTTACGAAGACGGTACGCGATTAATTATTCCTTCTGGCACAGAAGGTACATTGAAAGTTTTAGTGGAAGATTTAAAGGAGGATGACTATAATGCCCGAAAATACCTTCAGCGAATTGAAAAAAATTACCATTCCTTGTACCCGGTATTTATAGAAACTTCGCTTCACCGTTGGAGGCATTTACTCACCTCCGCTCTATGTAAAGCCATTGCGAATATTCCAAAATATGGGCTATTAACCTCCATGAACGGATTTTCAAAGCGTTACTTTAAACAGGATAAAACGGTACAGTTATTAAATCGTTTCGCTACATACAACGGAAGTGATCCGTATCAAACTCCCGGTTTACTGAGTATTATAGGACATTTGGAGTTAAACATAGGTTCTTTTTTTCCGGAAGGCGGGATGGTTTCTATCACCAGGAAATTGGAAGAAACAGCTCGATCATTAGGCGTAGAATTTATGGTAGATGCTGAAGTTCATTCCATCGAAACGGATAATGGACGGGTGAAAGGAGTTTTGGTTAACGGAGTCTTTGAACCTGCTGATATCGTGGTTTCGAATGCGGATGTTCACCATACGTATGAGCGTTTGTTGCCACATCTTGAAAGACCAAAAAAAATACTGGGTCAGGAAATGTCTTCCTCTGCCGTTGTTTTTTATTGGGGTATAGAACGGAAATTTCCGGAACTCGGGGTGCATAACGTTTTTTTTTCCAGCGATTACCGTGCGGAGTTTGAGTCGATTTTTGAGCAAAAAGCGCTGTATCAAGATCCAACGGTTTATATTCATATCAGTTCGAAAGTTGAACCTACCGACGCACCTGCTGGTGGAGAAAATTGGTTTGTTATGGTAAATGCACCTGTGGATAGCGGACAGGATTGGGTATCGTTAGTTCACGAGTTACGGCAAAATGTAGTGCACAAATTGTCCAAAAATTTGAACGTGGAAATTGAACCCTTCATCCGATCAGAATTCATCAACGATCCAATAAAATTACAACAAACGTACAACGGGAAAGGAGGGTCGATATACGGTAACAGTTCAAATTCATCGATGGCGGCGTTCTATCGTCATCCAAATTATGCCCCTGCCGTAAAAGGACTTTATTTCGCTGGGGTAACGGTGCATCCAGGCGGTGGAATTCCCTTGGCGTTAAACGGTGCTAAAATTGTCGAACGCCTGGCTAAGGAGGACTTCCCACGGGAAGCTCCTTGAAGGTTTTAAATCCTTTGATAATCATTGGGTCACAGGGTTTATTCACATCGAAATACAAGGTTTTGTCCAGCATTTTACCTTTGAACTTATAGGTGATTTTAACCTCGGTAAGATCTTGACGGGTTTTAATTTCAAACGGTACGAATTTTCCCTCCGGCGATCTAAGTAGACGTAAATAACGCTCAACGTTGTCAAAACTGCCAATAGCTATTGGACGTTTCGCCTTGGTGCCATAGGATTTTCGCTTGCTGGTTTTGGACAACTTCAATAGCGGATTCTTTGATAACCCCGTAAAGTTGGTATCGCGGCATGCAAGCAATTTTTCCGAAGGAACTTGATATCCTTTTGCCGCTGCATTTTGATAATCCGTACACGCAAAATCGTACAATCCTTTTAATTCATAAATGTAAGCTCGGTAGTAATTAGCCTCTGCATAATTTCGTTCGATTCGAAGGGCTTGGTTCAAATCAAACAGCGCTCCATCGTATTGGCCGACGTACATTTTTGTAAGCCCACGATTGTACCATACTTTTTCATACGAACGGCTCAAGCCAATGCAGGTCGTAAAGTCATCAATGGCGGTTTCGTATTCTCCCATCATGTTTTTAGCCATGGCTCGGTTGTACCATGCATAGGCATCCAACGGCTGAACTTCAATGGCCTTTGTAAAGGCGGCAATGGCCTCTTCGTATTTTCCTGCTCTTGCCAGATCTAGTCCTTGCTGGTAGTTCTGTTCTTTCAGTGGTTGGCCAAACGAAATAAAAGCTACCCAAACAAAGGGAATAACCAGTAGTTGTATTTTCATTGTTTTAATTTTATTCCAATAAACACAGGAGAACGCTGCATGAACTTTTTGCGAAATAATTTCATGGTTAAACGATCGAAAAAACTCCCGAAATCGTACGAATTATTGAAAGCAGAAAACTCCATGCTATACGATCCGTCCTTAAAGTGGTATTGAAGGGCGGAACCCGCATCAAATAAACTGGCATGATACACCCCGATTTTCTGAGCAATTTGAGTAATTTCTTTAACATTTAATAAGGCACCATTACCGGAAACAACCACGACAAGTCGACCGTCTTTTCGTTCACCAATTAAATTACGATAGGTTTTTTGATTCCAAAGTGCTTGCAGGCTCTCGTCTTCAATGTACGAAAAGAGCGTTCCGTTTTTTAAGGTGGAGGGATGCGCCTGACAAGAATAAGTAGGGTTTCCATTAATCTCGTGGAAAATGGACGTTGGCCCTGCGTGAGGAGCCCCGTTAATTACTTTAAAATACCCAGAGGATTGGGTCTTGCGTTGATATCTCTTTCCTAGGTATATTACCTCACCAAGAACATGGTTTTTGGGGTCGTAAAAACTTGAGTTAATGATGAAATTACTCGTTTTACGTTCGTTGGCCTCCGTTACATTCATGGGTTTGAAGCCTTCATTCACTTCGGCTAATAAGTAGAACTCATTGTCGGCGTTGAACGTAAAAACATGAACCACCTCAGGAACTAATTTCACCAAAGCTTTACCCCATACTTCGGGTTGTCTTCGCCGGATTCTCAAGGTTTGATGCGAAGCGCTTGCGCCTTTATAAGCCTCTGTGACGTCTATTTTCAGAGCGTTCTCGATAGGAATCCACTGATTATCCGAAAGCACTTCCAACTTATTCGCAGTATCTAAAAAATAAGCATAATTGGTTTCACTCCTTACGAGGGTAGAGAACGTTCCAATCGCAATGAAACTGAATAACAGAAAGCAATTCTTAAGGATTTTCATCCCCGAAGATGCGTGACCTGTTAAACGTCTCAGTATTAAACGTCCCGTAAAAAATGCTGCCATGGCCAAAAGAAGGGGAGTGAATCCGTTGTGAAACATCAGCCATGTTATCGTTAAAAGATACCAAACCATGATCCCAAAATAATGAAGACCATTGTATCCGGTTTTTGCCATGTTCAAAAATAGTGTTTCTCCTAGGAATAAAGGACTCGTGGGAATTTTTTTGAATGCCTAAAACGAGCTTAAGGAAATAAACCTCAGAACAGAGTTGCCGTGGCAAACCCAAATGCATAAACGTTTTGTTTGTTTTTGGTCTTCCATTCCAATAATTTAAGCTGGGATTGAATGTAACTCAATTCACGCATATTAACCAAGAATAAGGAACTTTCCCCGTTTTCAAACATGTTTTGTTCGGCGTCCAAAAGTCTTTTGGAATCGTTGACGGTTTGCTGATAAATCTGAAGTTGCGTAAAACTGTTGTTGAGTTCGACAAGGGCGTTTTTAATTTTTAGGGCAAGTTGTGCACGCAATTGAAGAATTCCGGCCTCCGTTTCCTGTATCTTAAGTCCAGCTAGCGCAACATCGCCTCGTTCTTTCCTTAAAAACAGGGGCATCGCCACAGAAACTCCCCATTTATAATCGTTGATGTCGAGATCCGAAAACGGGTTGTAATTGACTGGTTCATTGAGAATATTGTAGTTTAACTCAACAAAAGGTTTCAATCGATCTACCTTTAATTTTCGGTCCACGTTCAACATTTCAAGTTTGAAACGATTGATTTTCAAATAAGGGTGGTTGGTCAACAATGAATCGTTCCACGCTATTAAAGGTAAGGATGCTGGAATTTCTTGAGATGCTTCAGGGATCGCGTCTTGGTTGAGCGAGAGCGGCATTAAATTATCGTCCCATAAAAAGGTAGTCAAGGCATTGCTTCTTTCTTGTAAATTGGCTTCAGCATCTCGAAGTAAGGTTAGGCGATTTTGCACTTGCAGCCCGGATTCAACAGTGTCAATAAATGCGCGGTCACCGAGCAA
Source organism: Bacteroidota bacterium (assembly GCA_046082075.1). Lineage (GTDB taxonomy): Bacteria > Bacteroidota > Bacteroidia > Flavobacteriales_D > Crocinitomicaceae > UBA952. Next base: position 1,078 of record JBJTXE010000068.1, on the reverse strand, counting down.
TGATATGGTTTTTACGGCATTGAATCGCTGCAAAGCAACATCGTAAGCCTCTTGTAAAATAGCTACTGAATGATAGGCTAAGAACCAATCCCAATAAGCATAACCGCCCTGGTAAAGCAATTGATTCACTTGCAACCTTCGTTCTTCTTCGGTAGACTTAAGATTAATAGCCGCGTTTCGCAATTCAGCACGGCGGGAATCGATCAGCAAACCTTGCCCGAGATTTGCCGCTACACCACCATAGAACAATCCTCCGGCAGGAGTCTTGGCTTGTGGATCCAAGTAAGTGCCACGGTTGCCCTCTAATCCTGCCTTGAAGGTGAGTCCGAGGAATGATGGATATTTAATGCCAAAATCTCCGTTGGAATAGTATTGTTTACCGTCGAAATATTTTTGATTGAGGTTGCCATAGATTTTAGGATCGAAATTCCCTTTGGCCTTTAGCAAAATAGCCCCCCCAATTTGAGGTTGCAATTGGCTGATGCGCATCAATGGGTGGTTTTGTTTTAAGCGTTCCATGAAGGAGCTTTCCGTGATTTTTTGCGTAAAAAAAACCAGTGGTGAACAGAAAGCCAACGCGAATGTGAAAAACTTACTCATTAACTCTTGGACTTTTTTTCAGATTTCAGTTCCGTTTTTTTTTGATCCTTGCCATAAAAGTCGGGTGGGAAACCGTTAATATTTCTCCAAATCTCATAACCAATGGGGACATCGTTGAGTAATATCATGGCATTAACGCCTCCACCAACTCTTAGTGCGTTTGGCCAAGGATGATCTGTGGTATCCGGTGAAATCAAAATTCGAAAACTCCCATTTTCGGAGGTGAAATTATCGATTGCGAAAACCGTACCTCCAAACGTCCCGTAACTGTTGTTGGGCAAACCTGAAAATACAATAGCGGGCCATCCATCGAATTGCATCCGTACTTTCTGTCCTTTCTTTAATAGGGGATAATCCATCGGACGGATGTACATTGCAACCGAAAGATCATAAACAGAGGGCATAACCGTAGCAATTTCCTGCCCGTCTTTGATGGTTTCACCGATGCCGCTGCTTAGGATTTTAGTCACATAACCGT
>JBJTXE010000067.1:0-4609 GCA_046082075.1 Bacteroidota bacterium | reverse complement strand
GTACAAGGCGTCTCCTTGCAAAAGGTAATTTTCTTCATTGGCAGGGTCTTTTTCGATCGCCTCGAGCAATAGGGTAAGCGCTTGATCTAGATCTTTGATTTCAGACTTGGTATATCCTTCAGCTGCACCCCTTAAAACTTCAGAACGCTTAACAACTAATTCTAATTTTTTTCCTTTAGTTAATTCAAGGGCTTTATTAAGTTCAACCTGAGCTGCAGCCTTATCTCCTTTTATCCAAAGGGATCTAAACTTACCGACCAGCGGCATTGGATTGATGTTATCCGCCTCGAATCCTTTATTCCAGGTTAATACTGCAGAATCAATTTCGCCTTTTTTGAAATAGCAATCGCCAAAATAGTAATAGGCATTTCCGTCATTTGGCGTTGTTGCAACCAATCTTTTAAAGTCTCGGAGCGCTTCAGGATACCGTTCATTGTTCGTTTTCTTAATCGCATCGTTCAAAGTTTGTCCGAATAAGGTTAGTGCTGAAGCAAAAAATAACGCGGTAAATATTAACTGTCTCATAAGTTTGTTTTTACAATAATTCTATCAATAAGATTGCCAAAGTTAGTTTGGATTTGGGATAACTCAAAAGAAAAGAGGCTTTAATTCGTGGTAAATTGTATTAATCTCACCGGTGCTTTTGCGGGCACCAACTCCGATTTCTGTACAAGCAATTGACCTTTCTCACCTAACATAAAAAGTACAAAACCAGTATTCAAACCAGCTCTTCGCCCTTTATTGACGAACCACATTTCACGATGCAAAGGATACTCCTTTGTCCAAATGGTGCCAGCATACGGCTGAAAACCTGGTTGGCCTGTTTTTTCACTCACATAGAGTACCTTCAGGCTGTCTAAAAAATTCATTACCTCCAAGTCTTCTTGATCTGAAATCCAATTAACCCCAATAAATCCCAAAGCATTAGGATTGGATTTCACGTAGTTTATCACCTCCTCGTTGGAATTAAGGGCATAAACGGATTTAGATAAGGATTTTTTCTCCGACAAATTAACTAAATAATTGAAATTGGCAGAAGTTACACGGTCGAAAACCATTTTTACCGGTTTACGAGAGCCGGGCCATTTGGCACCATCATTGGATATCCAATGCTTCAATTGTTCAACGGAAACCACGGTATCTTGATTAGAAGGATGCACAATCAACGCGATAGCATCATAAGCCAGTAAATCACTTTTTACTTCCACGTTCTTAGATTTCAAATAATCCTTTTCTTTTTCCGAAAAATCCCGAGAAATACAAATCGTCTTTACTTTGTTTGCAAAAAAACTATCGATGATCTGTCCCTCTGACAAATACGTGGCTTTAATTGAAGCTTTGGGGTATTGGCTTTCAAAGGTATAAATGCTCGTCTCAAACAAGGGACGATAAGAGTCTTCAACGAAAACAATTGCCTTTCCCCTTCCATGCGCATCCGTTTGATAAGCCAATGGATTCTCATGAGTTTCACAGGAATTTAGCAACCAAACCATCAACCCAAAACAACAAAAACTACTTTTCATTTTCTTCCTTTTCTTTAAGCATTTTAATGGATCTAAACAACCTAAAAGAACCATAAGTACATAATACCGCTATTAAAAACCACCTTTTCCAACCGTAAAGACCGGGAATTGCCTCAGTAAAAACTAAATAACCAGCTAATACCAGTGACGCTAAGAACACCAAGGCTCCTAAAAAAACATGGATGATTCTAAAGTTCATATCACAAAAAAAATCCCCAAATAAATTTGGGGATAATGGGTTGTATTAATGGAGGTTAATTTACTTCGAATTTAATCGGCAGTGTTACCCAAGTACGAACGGCTCTACCACCATTCTTACCGGCAGTCCAGGGCGGCATCTTTTCTACGACTTGTACCGCTGCTTTATCACAAGCCTTGCAACCTGCTAAAGGCCCCGCAACAGACACATTTGAAACGCGACCGTCTTTTTCAACCACAAAACGAATCGTTACGCGACCTTTTATTCCTAAGTCAATAGCCTCTTGCGGATAATCTATATTATCATTGATGAATTTAGCCATTTCACCTGCCCCTCCTGGGAAATCTGCTTCCTCCTCGACGAATGTTTCAATCGGTTCGGGTTTATCCTCAATTTCTTTAGGATCATCGTTGGGCGCAGGAGGATCGAAATTTTCATCGCTTCCATCCTGTGTTTTATCCCCTGCTTTCGTATCTTCCAGCTGATCCTGAGTCGGAACAGGATCCGTTACGGGGTCGTCTTCTATCACTGGGGGAATAAATGCCGTCATTTTTTCTAAGGGTGGTGGTGGAGGGGTTGTTGGAGGTGGCGGCAGATCCTCTGGGGGGGGCTGAACCGTCCACGTTTTATCACTTCCTTTAGGGGCTTCAACTTCTTCCTTCGGTAAATTTCGCACGATAAAAAGCACCAAAGCCCCCAAAGCAAAAGTTAATATCATTCCTAACATAATCAATGTTAGTCGCTTATTGTAACTCTTCCTTAATTGGTACGCTCCGTACTCTTTATTACGGTGTTCAAATACTAAGTCGTTTCTGTCCGTGGAAGTAACTAACCAGCCTTTAGCAGAAACGTAGCTAAACAACGAATATATCGAAACTAAACCAACAACTACCCAAACAAACATTAGTTCCATGACCTTACTTTTTTAATTCGGTTTCTAATAATTTCAACTCAGCAGGAAGCATTGGAACAGGAGCGATTACACCAATTTCAGCAATTTTCACTTCATCGATTAAGTCAATAAAGTTTTTACAAAGGGCTTTGTCATCCGTTTTCACTAACACTTTCAACGCTTCAGGCTTTCCTTTCAATTGTTCCATTTCCCGTGTGTAAGTAGTATCTGCCATTTGCTTAGCTTTCACTTTCTTAACCAATCCTTCCTTTCTTAAAAGAACGTAAGAGTTGAGGTCAGCTAACACCTTTCGAAGTCCAGATGCGCTAAAATCTGTTGCGGTCAATTTTGTGGGGCCATCTTTACCTGGACGGTCCGCCGGATAAAACTCACCGGTGTAATAAAATATTTTATCCTCTGACAACAAAAACGTTATACCATTATTCAATTTTGGAGCTTTTCCTGGTGGGATATCATTAATCTTAGCTGGATAGGCCAAGCTCATGACTTTTGGTTTGCTAAAAGTAGAGGTTAAAACGAAAAATGTTAAAAGTAAGAACGCCAAATCCACCATCGGTGTCATGTCCACCCTCGTAGATGCTTTCTTTGCGCGTTTCTTTCCTTTTTTGTCGTGTCCACCACCACCGCCTTCTGCTATTTCTGCCATGGGTTCTTTTAATTATTGGGATTAAACTCAGCGGATGTTACGAAGCTTAAATTATTGAGGTTCAATTCTCTAAAAACATCAATTACCTCTTCTGCTTTTTTATATATCGCTTTGCCATCCGCACGAATGATGAATTTTGGTTTAAAATCATTTGCTTCGGGCGACAAGCCTTTTCTTTTCGCTTCATTGTACGCCGTTTGTCCAGAATTTAACGCCGCGACATTGCTGTAAGATATCCAGTTTTTCAATTGATTATCCAACGAATCTAGAGGAACCCCTTTGGTTTGAAACTCTTTACGGCTATCACCCGATAAGTCTAAATAGGCCGGAAGCTCCTTCATGGAACAACCAAAAGTTGACATCAAAGCAAACTTTTCAATTTGTTCTTCGGTTAACGACACTTTATACAATCCCATCATGTTGGTGAGCGCCTCTTTCCGGGCTTCGGCTCCGGTCAAATTGAAATATACTTTTCCATCCGACGCAACAGTAACCATGATCATGTTCTCTGGAATAAACTTATCACTGATACTGGAAGGGGTCTCAACGGTTACGGGTTCACTCGGTCTAAAAGATGCCGCCAACATGAAGAATGTAACCAATAGAAAGGCCAAATCCACCATAGGCGTCATGTCAATCGCCGGAGAACTTTTCGGTATTTTTAATTTAGGCATAACTTTCGTTATTTCTTACCTTAATTTTTAGAAGAAAAATCTTGAACAATGGTAAAGCTCGCCTCATCAATGCTATAGGTCATAGAATCGATTTGCGTAGAAAAAACATTGTACATGATAATAGCGATGGTAGAAGCTGTAATACCAAAAGCTGTATTGATAAGTGCCTCAGAAATACCCGTTGCTAACGCAGCAGTATCCGGAGAGCCATGCGACATAGCTGCGAAGGAACGAATCATTCCCAATACTGTTCCAATCAAACCAACCAAGGTTGCAATAGTGGCACAAGTGGAAAGTACCGTTAAATTTTTGGATAACATAGGTAATTCTAAAGCTGTAGCTTCTTCCAATTCTTTTTTCAAGGTTTCGAGCTTTTGTTCTTTATCCATGTGATTGTCCGAAGAAATATGTTGGTATTTTACCATTCCCGCTCTAACAACAGCCGCTAATGACCCTTTTTGTTTGTCACAAGCATCGATAGCACCATTAAAGTCATTATTGCTCATAAAATTCTTGATATTAGCAATAAATTTCGCTGACTTTCCTTTACCATTGGCCAACAATAACGTCACCAAGCGCTCTAATGAAAAGATCACAATGATGATGTTGATAGCAACAAGTCCAGGTACGATAAATCCGCCTTTATAAATCACC
>JBJTXE010000066.1:0-4409 GCA_046082075.1 Bacteroidota bacterium | reverse complement strand
CGCGTTTGACCACCAATATGGGGCGTATCGGAGGTTTTGATAAGGACTTCAATCCCGTTTTTCACGCGAAACTTAAAGAATTCATCCGTACTTTTCCTGCGGCTTTTGAAGAATGGAATGGAATGCTTGAGCGCAATAGGATTTTCATGGACCGAACCAAAGGTGCTGGACCTATTTCAGCAGAACGAGCCCTAGCCTACGGATTTACAGGTCCAAATTTAAGAGCAGCAGGCGTAGACTACGATGTGCGAGTAATGCATCCTTATTCTTCCTACGAAGATTTCGATTTCATCATTCCTGTTGGGGTGAATGGGGATACTTACGACCGCTTCATGGTACGTCAAGAAGAAATCCGTCAAAGCCTTCGCATCATTGAGCAAGCGTATAACAATCTTCCCGAGGGTCCCTTTCATGCGGAAGTACCAGAATTCTTCTTGCCGGATAAAAAAGACGTTTACAACAATATGGAAGCCTTGATTTATCATTTTAAAATCATCATGGGAGAATCCGAGGTGCCGGTTGGTGAGGTTTACCACAGCGTTGAAGGAGGGAACGGAGAATTGGGCTATTACTTAATCAGTGATGGAGGAAGAGCCCCTTACCGCTTGCAGTTTCGCCGACCTTGTTTTATATATTACCAAGCGTATCCCGAGATGATAACGGGATCCAATATCAGCGATGCCGTCATTACTTTGAGCAGCATCAATGTTATTGCTGGAGAATTAGATGCATAAACTATGAGCCATTCCACCAAACCTATATTATCCGCTGAACCCGTTGAATTTTCAGCAGAATTACGCGCCAAAATGGAGGAGGCTAAAAACCTTTTCCCCAACGGCAAAGAAAAAAGTGCCATATTAATAATACTGCATTTGGCCCAGGCGGAATTCGGTTGGGTTAGTGTACCGACCATGGACAAAATCGCGGAAATTTTAGCGATACAGCCCGTTGAGGTCTATGAAGTGGCAACGTTCTACACGATGTTTCATCTAGAGCCGGTTGGTAAATACGTTTTTGAGGTTTGCCGCACAGGTCCATGTATGTTGGTTGGAAGCGACCAATTAATTGAACACATTGGCAAAAAATTGAACATTGGTGTTGGTGAAACCACCTCAGATGGATTGTTCACCCTCAAGACCGCCGAATGTTTAGGCGGTTGTGGGTATGGGCCTGTGCTTCAATGCAGGCATCGTTTTCACGAACATTTAACCACCGAAAAAGTAGACGAACTCATCGAACAATACAAGCGAGGTGAAATAGAACCAGGAGCCCTATGAAAAGCAGAAAATTACTTTTAGAGCATTTGGACGTTCCCGGAATACAAGGGATTGATACCTATGTGAAACAAGGTGGATACTCAACGTTGGAGAAAGCGCTCAAAAAAATGAGCCCCGATGAGGTGGTTGAAGAAGTTAAAAAATCTGGCCTTCGAGGTCGTGGTGGAGCGGGATTTCCAACGGGTCTTAAGTGGTCCTTTTTGGCGAAACCCGAAGGAATTCCTCGATACTTAGTATGCAACGCGGACGAATCCGAGCCAGGCACCTTCAAAGACCGTTATTTAATGGAAAAAATCCCCCATCTTTTGGTGGAAGGAATGATTTTGTCCTCTTACGCTCTTGGCGCAAACACCTCCTACATCTACATTCGAGGCGAATTCATGTACGTCTTAGAAATTTTACAAAAAGCCATCCAAGAAGCCTACGCTAAAGGGTACCTAGGTAAAAACATTTTCGGAAGCGGATTCGACCATGACCTAGTGGTTACTCCTGGAGGTGGGGCGTACATTTGTGGAGAAGAAACAGCCCTGCTCGAATCGTTAGAAGGTAAACGAGGTAATCCCAGAATCAAACCGCCTTTTCCTGCAGTTAAAGGGTTGTGGGCAAGTCCTACGGTTGTGAATAACGTGGAATCCATTGCTGCTGTGGTGCCGATTATCCGCGACGGAGGAGATGCTTACGCTTCCATTGGTATTGGAAAAAGTACAGGAACAAAACTGATTTCCGCTTGTGGAAATTTAGCGCGGCCAGGCGTATATGAAATCGAACTAGGCTTAAGTGTTGAAGAATTCATTTACGGAGACGATTATTGCCGAGGCATTGCCAACGGCAAAAAACTAAAAGCTTGTGTTCCTGGAGGTTCATCGGTGCCTATTCTCCCCCACTTTTTGGTAACTAAAACCGCGGCGGGTGAAAACCGGCTGATGACCTATGAAAGCCTTGCCGAAGGAGGATTCCAAAGCGGATCCATGTTGGGCTCAGGAGGATTCATTGTTTTCGATGAAGACCAATGCATCGTAAGAAACACTTGGAATTTTACACGATTTTACGCCCATGAATCGTGCGGACAATGCTCACCTTGCCGAGAAGGAACGGGTTGGATGGAAAAAGTTCTTCACCGCTTAGAGACCGGAAAAGGTCAGATGCACGACATCGATTTATTGGCGGACATCAACAAAAAAATAGAAGGTAATACAATTTGTCCTTTGGGTGATGCAGCAGCTTGGCCTGTTGCTGCGGCGATTCGCCATTTTCGAGAAGAATTCGAATGGCACGTTACCCACCCTGAAGAGGCTCAAAAAAGAAATTACGGTTTAATACAGCAACCTGTTGTTGCATAATTCTTAGGTATGGTTAAAGTTACAATAGATGGTATTGAAGTTTCGGTTGAACCCGGAACGACCATTCTCAATGCTGCGCGTCAGATTGGTGGTGATGCAGTGCCCCCTGCCATGTGCTACTACAGTAAATTACCGGGTACCGGAGGAAAGTGTCGAACCTGTTTAGTGGAGGTAGCAGCTGGATCTGCTGCAGACCCTCGTCCAATGCCCAAATTAGTAGCCTCCTGCTCCACGCCCGTTCAAGACGGAATGGTGGTGAATAACAAAACAAGTGAACGTGTGCATAACAACCGCGGAGGAGTCGTAGAATTTCTACTGGCAAATCACCCACTGGATTGTCCTATCTGCGATCAAGCAGGAGAATGCCATCTTCAGGATCTGGGCTATGAACATGGAAGTGCAAAAACAAGGTACGAAGAAGAGCGACGGACTTTTGACCCTATAGACATTGGGAATAAAATCAAGTTGCACATGAACCGTTGCATCCTTTGCTACCGTTGCGTATTTGTTGCGAACCAACTAACGGACAAGAGAGTTCATGGCGTAATGCACCGAGGAGAACACGCAGAAATTTCTACGTACATCGAAAAAGCTGTGGAAAACGATTTCTCAGGAAACATGATTGACGTATGTCCGGTGGGTGCTCTAACCGACCGAACCTTCCGATTCAAAAGCCGTGTTTGGTTTCTTAAACCAATGGAGGCGGAAAGAAGCTGCACGAAATGCTGTGGAAAAGCGGTGGTATGGATGTTTGGTAATGAAATTTACCGCGTTACGGCCCGCAAAGATAAATACGGTGAAGTAGAGGAAATCGACCAAAAGACGGCGTGGCTTTGCAACGACTGCCGTTTTGAGAAAAAAGACGCTGCGGATTGGAACATTCTTGGGCCAAGGGTTATTAACCGCCAATCGGTTATTGCGCAAGGAAAATATGCTACCACGATTGATAAACCCGTAAAACGTATTGGATAATGGAGACTTTTTACTGGATTGACAAATTAGTGCTCGTTGTTTTGCTTTTCCTTATTTCCTTAGGAATTGCAGCCTATCAAACCTATTTCGAACGAAAATTGGCGGCATGGATTCAGGACCGTGTTGGACCGGATCGTGCAGGTCCCTTTGGAATTCTCCAACCGATTGCCGACGGAGTTAAAATGTTCATGAAGGAAGATTTTACCCCCTCCAGTGCTGACCGATGGTTATTCATCCTTGGTCCAGGAATAGCAATGTTTACATCGTTAATTACAAGCGCTATCATACCTTGGGGACCTAATCTGCATTTATTTGGAAGGGAAATTTCGTTGCAGGTGGCAGAGATTAACATTGGAATTCTCTTCGCATTTGGAATAATCTCCATTGGAGTATACGGAATCATGATTGGAGGTTGGGCGTCGAACAACAAATACTCTTTGTTTGGAGCCATTCGAGCATCATCGCAGATGATTTCCTATGAATTAGCTATGGGGATATCGGCCATTACCATTATTATGATTTCCGGCAGTTTAGATTTAAGAGAAATCGTGGAAAGTCAACACGGTATGAATTGGAATATTTGGTATCAACCGGTGGCGTTCATTGTTTTCTTTATATGCGCATTGGCAGAAACCAACCGCGCACCTTTCGATTTACCCGAGTGTGAAAACGAATTGATTGGTGGTTATCACACCGAATACAGTTCGATGAAACTGGGTTTATTCCTCTTTTCGGAATATGTAGCGATGTTCGTTTCTTCCGCTATTATGGCCATTTTGTTTTTTGGGGGATATAATTTCCCAGGAATGGATGCATTGAA
>JBJTXE010000065.1:0-2525 GCA_046082075.1 Bacteroidota bacterium | reverse complement strand
CGCAGACAGTGAAGCTGATGGTATTTTGGTAACTGATCCGGCTGACCGACCAAAACGCACACGAAAAGCAAAAGCGGAAGCTACAGAAGTAAGAGCAACGACTTCGAACGAAGAGACTACAGAAGAAGCTGTTGCGACAGAAGAAGTGACTGCTGAAGAAAGTAACGATGCAGTGGAGGCAAGTCAAGAGCCATCTGCTGAGGAGACCCCTAACGAAGAGCAATAAACCTTAAATAATACAATCATGGCAATTACCGCTTCTGATGTGAACAAACTGCGCCAACAAACAGGTGCAGGTATGATGGACTGTAAAAATGCGTTGACCGAAGCCAACGGAGATTTTGAAATGGCCGTAGATATCCTTCGTAAAAAAGGACAAAAAATCGCGGCAAAACGCGGTGATAACGATGCAAGAGAAGGACTTATCATAGCCCAAACTTCTTCCGACAAAAAAGCAGGAGTTATTTTGACCCTAAACTGCGAAACGGATTTCGTTGCGAAGAACGACGGTTACAATTCATTAGTGCAGTCTTTGGTTGATTTGGCGTTGAATCATTTACCAGAAACCGTTGAAGCATTGAAAGCGCTTCCTTACGATGACCGATTAAGCGTCGATGAAAAAATCACGGAGCAAATTGGGGTCATTGGCGAGAAATTAGATCTTTCGGGTTATGCGGTATTACGTGGTGAACAAGTGGTTGCTTACAACCATCCAGGAAACCAACTAGCAACCCTTCTTGTGTTAAACCACGGTTCAGAGGCCGTTGCTGAGGCAGGACGTCAGGTTGCAATGCAAGTTGCAGCGATGAACCCAATTGCCATCAACAAGGACGGAGTGGATGCTCGCACCATTGAACGAGAAATCGAAATTGGTAAAGAATTAGCCATTCAAGAAGGAAAACCCGCCGACATGGCAGAAAAAATTGCCATGGGACGTTTAAACAAATTCTTCCAAGAAAATACCTTGTTGAGCCAACAATTTGTTTGGGACAACAAAGTAACGATTGAACAATATTTGAATTCCACGGAAAAAGGCTTAACCGTACTGGAGTTCAAGCGCTTTTCATTAAGTTAATTGAAGCCCGCAACAGCGGGCTTTTTTTTTGCATCCACGGGAACAATCAATATTTATTTATCTTTGAAACTGCAATTATGAAGTACCAACGCATCTTATTAAAGTTGAGCGGTGAATCCTTGATGGGAGACAAGCAGTTCGGTATCGACAACCAACGCTTAGCCAACTACGCTCGTGAAATCAAAGAAATTCATTCCATGGGCGTAGAAATAGCCATTGTGATTGGTGGAGGCAACATCTTCCGTGGCGTTCAAGCCGAACAAGGCGGTATGGACCGAACCCATGGCGATTACATGGGAATGCTGGCAACCATGATTAATTCCATGGCCTTGCAGGCAGCGCTTGAATCCATCGAGCTACCTACTCGGCTGTTGTCGGCCATAGAAATGAAATCCATTGCAGAACCCTTTATACGACGTAGAGCAGTTCGACACTTGGAGAAAGGCAGAATAGTCATTTTTGGAGCAGGAACCGGAAACCCCTATTTCACGACCGACTCGGCAGCATCGTTGCGCGCCATTGAAATCAATGCCGATGTCATTTTAAAAGGAACAAGGGTGGACGGCATTTACACGGCCGATCCGTTCAAAGACCCTAGCGCCACAAAATACGAGGAAATTACCTTTGACGAGGTCTATGAAAAAGGGCTAAGTGTTATGGACTTAACGGCATTCACGCTATGCAAGGAAAACGACCTTCCTATCATCGTTTTCGATATGGATACTCCAGGAAACTTGAAACAATTAATGCACGCTAATAAAATTGGAACCCTTGTAAGGAATTAAGCCATGACAGAAGAATTAGATTTAATTTTTGACGAACTCAAGTCTTCTAACGAAAAGACGTTAGGGCATTTGGAAAACGAGTTAACCAAAGTTCGTGCGGGAAAAGCTACCCCCGCAATGTTGAATGGGGTCATGGTAGAATACTACGGGTCGATGACACCGCTGCAACAAGTAGCGAACGTAAATACCGTCGATGCTCGAACGATTGTGGTGCAACCGTGGGAGAAATCCATATTGAATGAAATTGCGCGAGGTATCATCAATGCGAATCTAGGCCTAAATCCTCAAAACAACGGAGAGCAACTCATGATTGCCGTTCCCTTGCTCACGGAAGAACGTCGTCGGGAATTGGTTAAACGGTCTAAAACCGAAGGGGAAAACGCTAAAGTTAGTGTGAGAAACCACCGCAAAGACGCGATGGATATGATCAAAGACCTAAAGAATGATGGCCTTTCCGAAGACATGGCCAAAAGCGCAGAGGAAGAGGTGCAGCAAATCACCAACCGATTCATTAAAAAAATCGATGATATTCTCGAGGTAAAGGAGAAAGACATCATGACGATATAAAAAAGGAGGCCTAGGCCTCCTTTTTTCTTTAAAGGGTTCCTCGATTTTCCTGTTCCCGTTCTATCGCTTCGAATAAAGCTTTGAAATTTCCTTTTCCA
>JBJTXE010000064.1:0-5543 GCA_046082075.1 Bacteroidota bacterium | reverse complement strand
ATCCACCTTTCCTTCCTCGGTGAGTGGTGGGTTTTGGGCGTCAAGGGTAGTGACACGAAACATTTCTCCCGCACCTTCGGCATCGGATCCTGTAACTATTGGGGTGTTGAGGTAATAAAATCCGTGGGAATGAAAATAATGGTGGATTGCGTAGGAAACCGAGTGGCGAATTCTAAAAACCGCTCCAAACGTATTGGTCCGAAATCGGAAATGTGCTTGTTCTCTCAAAAAGTCTAAACTGTGTCGTTTAGGCTGCATTACGGTTCTCTGAACGTCATCCGCTGCCGCCAGACCTAAGACCTCAAAATGTTTTACCAACAATTCGATCGACTGGCCGGAGCCAATAGACTCCACCACCTCGCCGCTAAGTTTAACGGCCGCTGCTGTAGTTAGTTTACGCAATTCTTCCTCTGGAAAAGCATTAAAATCAATTACGGCCTGGAGTGTTACCAGGGTTGATCCATCATTGATTTGTAAAAAACGATTGCTTCGAAAAGCCCTAACCCAACCTTGTACGGTTATGGTAGAACCAACCACTTGTTTGCTTTGAAGCAGTAATTCTTTTATTGAAACACCCATAATGATTACAAAAATAGGGTTTTGAGGTGAAAGCATACTCATGGGAAAGTGGTGTTTTTTTAATTATTTTCGTAACTTGCTCATCGAATTAAATTAATGCAGTTTCACAACCTTGTAAACCATTTTCCTATCATTTTTCCCATAGCGGGAATCATCCTTATTATTCTCGGAATGATTTATTCCTCTGAATTGCTAAAACGCACGGGTTATTTCTTCTTTATTTTAACGGCGATAAGCACTTTTTTGGCACTTAATAGCGGTGAAGGAGCCGAGGAAATGGTGGAAAAATTTTACCCTTCTGTTGCCCACAAAACCATCCACACCCATGAAGAAAAAGCGGAAAACTTACAGTGGATAAATGCCGTATTAGGAGTGCTTTCTCTGGTGGGTATTTGGGCTTCTTGGATGAGTTACTCTTGGAAAAAATTTATCTTTTGGGGCATCTTAGCGCTTGGCCTAGCAACGTGTTATTTTGGCTACGAAGTAGGGAAAAGCGGAGGAAAAATAATTCACCTTGAATCATCGAATTCATGAAAAAACTACTAGTACTACTACTCTTCATTTATTCTGCGTTTAATTTGGTCAAAGCGCAGCGTTACGTAGAATCAGCCCCTTTAGTTAAAGGAAACGACAGCTCTTTGATTAAGGAAGAACAAGGGCGTGTTTGGACGGAATTAACGAGCCAACGAACCCTTTATTCCAGCCATTTCAAAGATGAAAAAGGAAACACTAAAGGTGTGTTCAGCAAAAAACCCATTCATTATTTGGATAAAAATGGGGAATTGCAACCGATTAAATCAGGTCTGAGTCCATCTGTGAACGGGTGGTCGGCTCAACAACAAGCATACCCAACGCACCTTAACCGTGACGGAACCTACACCATCAGCTTGGACGATAAGGGCTCAACGTTACTTATGGGGAAAACCCGGCAGTATAACGGCATCCTCATGCCCAAAGTATCGCTCGGAAACGCTGATGTAAGGGGTACGGGTTGTGAAATCCGTCAAGGAAACTATACCCAACAGCTCATCTTCTCGGAAGACCGTGTGAAAAGCAATGTGCTGGTCAACGCACCAGTAACCTTAAACGACCCCCAATATTTTACCGTTGAGGAAACCATAGTCCTGCCCACAGGGTATGAACTCCAGTATGAGTCTCTTCCGGTAAAAGGATTCGAGGATATAACAATACGGGGTTCTCGAGGGGTCTTGTATATCGATGGTCTGGCTTATGGTGCGGACATTATCATCGTAGACCGTACAACCCAAAAACCCTGTGGAAAAATATTCGCCCCATTTGCCTACGACGCCTCCATGAACTATCAACAAGGATCCATGAGTTTCCAACAAATAGGCGAAAGTAATGAGTACCGTTTAACCATCGGGATTGCTGCCTCATGGTTCAACGATGCCGAGCGCGTTTACCCCATTACCATCGACCCATTGGTAGGTGGGCCAACCGCCACTTGGGCTGGGGGATATATGAATTCTTGTTTAACGCCGACCTATAACGTCGACAGCCTGCAAGCGACCATACCTGCAGGAATTACCCCAACGGGCGTTTACGTAACCTCTAGTTTTTACGCAGACCCTTGGGCGGGAGCAACGATGAGTCAAGGGGTTATGTACTTCAGTACGGTTTGTGGAAATTCCCAAACCTTTACCATCACAGGAGCAAATGCACAGTTTGCGGGTACTGCCTACTTGGATAGCTTTAACATGATGTCGCCTTTGGTGTGTTGTATTCCAGAAGCTTGTACCTCAACCAACTTTTACGTCCGCTTTCATTTAAGCCGATACACCTACGGTGCTGGCTGCAATATCACGTATATTCGCTACGACCCTTTCACGACGCTTTGGCCTTTCCAAGTCGTGGTATACGGTAGAACTCCCGAGTCGTATGGATCTGTTTGGTATGCCACTCAAACCCCACAATGCTCCAATGTATGTTCGGTAGAAGTTAGAGCATATGCTCGCTACGGCGTTGCTCCCTACACGTTTACCCATCCATGGACCAACGATACCGTGGTAACCGGAACCAACACCGGTTGCGGCGCGGGTTCAACCAACCATTTATTCACCCTCAATATTCCTAATTGTCCTATTTATTGCGATTCCTCTTACACGCTGTTAAATATTCCTCCTCCGGTAATCACGGATGCTTGTGGAGCCGTGATTGCAGGAATTCCCTTTGAAACCGTTCCCATCAAGCCGGCAACCAATATTGAGCTGAATTACGATTCCATCGTTTGTTCTGGAACGAATAACCTCATCGGATTAAGTTCGTGTTTCAGTAATGGGACCGCCTATTATTTTGGCAATAATACGAACGGGCAAGGAAATTTTAACTTCAACGAAGTTAATACGGGTTCCCCTAATACGGTAACGTTCAGTGCTTATGCGGAAGGGGATGGCTGTACCTCAGATACCACCACTTTTTCGGTTACGGTTCACAGCAACCCACAAGCTAATTATTCCATCAATCCATCACCGGTTCTCGTTGGAATCCCAACTTCTTTCCAAAATCAAAGCATCTCCCCGGCCTCTACCATCAATCAATGGTCTTGGATACTCAACGACTCCATCGTTTCTTCCAATAATTCGTGGAACAACAGCTTTAATTATCCTTCCACCAATATCCTGTGTTTAGCTGTGGAAGACCTTATCGGATGCGTTGACACGCTTTGCGGCCCCCTTTTAGTAGTGCCGGCAGAAGTATCAACCCCCAACATTATCACGCCCAACAACGATCAAGTGAACGACCTTTTATCGTTTAAGTATTTGGATTTTTATCCTGCAAACCACCTGAAAGTTTTGAACCGTTGGGGTAACGTGGTGTTTGAACAGGAAGGATATGCGAATACGTGGAATGGCGGGGACCTTTCCGATGGTGTTTATTTCTTTGTATTAACCTTGACGGAGAAAAATCAAACGTACAGCGGATTCTTTCACCTTGCGCGCTAATTTACAGCTCACTACTTTTCGTAATTTTAGCACATGAAATTCTTGGTAGTAGGTCTCGGAAATCCGGGAACGGAATACGATAATACGCGCCATAACATTGGATTCACCGTAGTGGATGTATTAGCCAAAAAACACGGAGGCATCTTTGTTTTGGACCGTGGTGGCCACCGAACAACCATTAAATTCAAAGGTAAAACCTTAGTACTCATCAAGCCCACAACCTACATGAATTTATCGGGTAAAGCCGTAAATTATTGGCTTCAAAAAGAGGGGGTTTCTAAAGAAAACCTGTTGGTCGTAACCGACGACCTTGCCCTGCCATTCGGAAAGATTCGACTGAAAGGAAGCGGCTCAGATGGCGGACACAACGGCCTTAAAGACATCCAAATTACCCTTCAAACTACCGAATATGCGCGGCTGAGGTTTGGAATCGGAAGCGACTTTGCTAAGGGTAGACAATCGGATTATGTATTAGGTAAGTGGTCCGAAGAAGAACAATTAACCTTAAATGAACGAGTAACACTTGCTGTAGAAGCCTGCGAAGCATTTTGTGCGATAGGGCTACAGTTGGCTATGAGCCAATTCAACGGAAAATAATTACATAGTAAAATTAAAAGGAAGGCTCAACGCCAATCTTCATAGACTTTACTAAATTCGTGGCGTAAATACAACAACATGCGCAACAACCACGAAATCGATTATTACATCCACGGCGAAGAAATGCAAATGGTGGAGATTGAATTAGACCCCCAAGAAACGGCTATTGCGGAATCCGGGTCCTTTATGTACATGGATCCCGGGATTCAAATGGAAACGATTTTTGGTGATGGGTCACAACAACAAAGCGGATTTATGAACAAACTTTGGGGTGCGGGTAAACGCTTATTAACGGGTGAAAGCCTGTTTATGACGGCCTTTACACATACAGGAATGGGCAAGGCCAAAGTTGCTTTCGCTTCCCCTTATCCTGGAAAAATAATTCCCATCGACTTGCAACAGTATGGAGGAAAAATAATCTGTCAAAAAGATTCCTTCCTTGCGGCGGCAAAAGGAGTTTCGGTTGGAATCGAATTTCAACGCAAATTAGGCACGGGGCTTTTTGGAGGAGAAGGATTTATTATGCAAAAACTCGAGGGGGATGGATTCGCCTTTTGCCATGCCGGAGGATACGTGATGAAACGCGCGCTAAAACCCGGAGAAACCCTTAGAATTGATACCGGATGTATCGTGGCTTACACGCAAACCATCGACTATGACATCCAATTTGTAGGAGGAATAAAAAACACCCTTTTTGGAGGGGAAGGATTGTTCTTTGCGACACTGACCGGGCCAGGAGACGTTTGGTTACAAAGTTTGCCTGTGTCGCGCCTTGCATCACGTATTCTAGCCTATGGAACCGGCCCGAGAAAAGAAGAAGGAAGTATATTAGGCGGACTTGGCAACTTCCTGGACGGGGATGGCCGTTAATAAAAAACGCCCTTGACGGGCGCTTTTCAATAAAAGAGTATGAGTTCCTTATAATTTAACCACGCGGACCGTTTTCGTAAGCGGCTTATTTTCGGCGTTAACAAAATAAATCCCTTGAGGAACATTCATCGGAATAACCCAATCTTTTTGATCGTACAAGTTGGCGCAGTATACCATTTTACCAGCAAGATCGGTAATGCTAATATTTCCCGTAAATGCCTCATTGAAGGAAACGGTCATTACATCAACCACTGGTTTAGGTGTTAGGCTGAACGCTTGTGAAGCAAGTTCGTCAATTCCAATGTAGTTGATCGTAATGCAATTCGAGGTATCCGAACAACCGTTAGCATCTGTGCCTATCACGGCATAGGTGCCGTTTTGTGTCACCAATAGCGAAGATCCATTAGCCCCAGGAAGATTAGTTCCTGTTGCACAATTAATCCATTGATACATCAACCCAGTATTGCTAGAAACTAATTGCTGTCCATTGCTTGGATTGATGGAAACCGTGTTGTTCACTTGGTTTACGGTTAA
>JBJTXE010000063.1:0-5350 GCA_046082075.1 Bacteroidota bacterium | reverse complement strand
AGCTATTGAGTTGGAAATGGGCAGAGTTAAAGATTCCAAAGGGTCCCTCTCGGATAGAATTATCGATGTGGATATTCTTTTCTTTGATGACTTAATCATAAGCTCGGAAAATTTGGTAATTCCCCATCCGAGGTGGAGGGAAAGACCTTTCGTGACCGAACCTTTGAAGGAGCTTGATTAAATTTTTTAATATTTCTATTTTTTTCTTAATTTAGCACGCAAATAATTAAATCGAATCGAAATGAAACTTAATTTTTACACGTTTTCAATCTTAGGTTTATCTTTTGGGTTGCTTTTCACAAGCTGTGATCAACTCAAAGATTTATCTTACACTACTACCCCTAATCCGTTGGAAATGCATGGTGATAGTGTCGCAATTTCTGTAACCGTCAATATCCCGCCCAAAGGAATTAAGAAGAAAGTTAGCGTAGAAATTACGCCGACTTTGGGTAATGCAAAACTTTCGACTTGGAAAATTCAGGGCGAGAAAGCTACTGGAAACGGACAAACCATTACTTTCAAACCGGGAGGTTCTGCGACATTTACCGAAGTTGTTGCTTACGATCCATCTATGGAAGCCTCTGAATTGAGTTTCACAGGTAAGGTTTTCAAAGGAACGAAAGAAAAATCAAAAGAGGCCATTCCCTCTACGAAGTTGGCAGATGCTACCATTATTACACCATTGATGGTTCGTCCCGTATTCATGATGTTGACAGAAACTGCAGATATACCTCGTTCCGTGAATAAAACAGCAAGTGCACAATTGAATTTCTTAAAGGGTAAGGACGAAGTTAGAGCAACTGAATTAAAGGATAAAGACATCCTTGATTTAGTTACTTGGATTCAAACCGCACAAACGAATCCTAAAATCAAAATCAATTCGATTGCAATCAACGGTTATGCTTCGCCTGACGGTGAAGAAACTTATAATGATCCATTGTCTGGACGTCGTACAAGAACGTCAAGAACAGCCGTTATTGCTTTGATGAAAAAGAACAACCTTACGCAATATCTTGATACGAACATGTATGCGCTCTCAGGAAATGGAGAGGATATGGCAGGGTTTGAGAATGCTTTAGCACAGAACACGACCATCAAGCAAGAAGACAAAGATTTGTTCATCCGTGTTTTGGGCATGGGGGGTAAAAATGACAAGAAAGAAGACGATATCTACGCCCTTTCTAAAGGTTTTACGCAATTGGAGAAAGAAATCTTCCCGGCACTTCGACGCGCAGAAATCGTGGTGAGCTACACCGAAATGGGACTAAGCGACGACGAATTACGTGCTAAAGCAATGTCTTCGCCAGCAGCTATGACCGCAGATGAATTAATTTTCACCGCTTCTAAATTGGTGAAAGACATCAATGATCAAGGTAAAATTTACGACGCAGCTGCGTTGAGCTACCCAACGGATGTTCGCGCTTCGAACAACGCAGGAGCTGTTGCCTACATGCAAGGAAATTATGCAAAAGCTAAGTCGAACTTCGATAAGGCTTTGAGCGTTAAAGACAACAACAAAACCAAAAACAATCTCGCAGGTGTTGCTATGGTACAAGGAGACCGTGCAACGGCTAAGAAGTTATTAGGTCAAGTGAAAGAGAAAAATGCGGAAGTGAACTACAATAATGCGATTTTAGCAGTATTGGAAGGTAAGTACAGTGCAGCGGTTACAGGTTTCGCGAGCGCTTCTTTCAACAAGGCCCTTGCACAAGTATTAGTGGGAACCTTGGATGAGGCGAGCAAAACACTTGCGGACAGTAAAGACAAAGATGCTGCGGATGGACATTATTTGAAAGCAATCATTGCTGCTCGTTCCAATGCTGGGGTAGATGCAGTCGTAAGTAGCTTGAAGTCTGCGATAGCTAAAGATGCTAAGTTACGCGAAAAGGCGGCTAAAGACCGTGAATTCATCAAGTTCATGGAAGACGCAACTTTTAACGCTGCAGTTAAATAACTAAACGCATTAATGCTTTGAAAACCCTCCCTCGCGGAGGGTTTTTTGTTGGTATAAATAGGCTTGTTCAAACTGCCCCGGAGTTGGCACCGTAAGCCACTTGCAGCGCAGCGCATGCATATCTAAGAGGGTGGAATACCCACAAAAACTCAGTACCGTGTGAGCAGAATTAAGCAAGCGATCCGCTTCAATCCAATCCGTGATTTGGGGAATTTCATCAGGTAACGAACGATGCGAACCAATGACGTAATCAACCTCGTGAAGTTGGTTACGATAGTATGCAATAAGCCATCCATGGAATTCTGATGGACCATTTAACAGAAGGACTTTCCATTGCTTGTTTTCCTCGTGGGGCACAAAACGAGAGGCTATGCCCAGATACTTGTGAGGCATCCCCGGATTCCTTGAAAGTTTGCCTGCGAATTCCTGCGTAGCGGTATCGATAATCCAACAAGATGTAAATTGATGCATCAGCTTTTGGTGCACCCATTGAATCATAAACCCATACCAAGGTAAGGGAAGCCGGCATTGATGTGTTATAAAAACACTTTCTACCATGGGATGAATAAAACCATATCGATGGTCGCTTAGTATCAAATCAACCGTTAAGTGGTCCACGAGTTCTGCAACACGCTTTTTTTCCGTACGCAATTGCCGTCGTAACGCTGGAATTCTTCTGAGGAAATCAGTTGTTCTAAAACCTTTTGATGAGAATAAAAACGGATAATCCTGCAAACGGTAATAGGTTATGTTGGGGAAATAATGACGGTATATGCTTTCCTGTTGGGCATTGCAGGCAATAAAGATTTTGTTGCCTTGTTCCTGCAAGGTGCCGAGTAGCGGGATCGAACGGCTAACATGGCCCATTCCCCAATTCAATGCGGCAAATAGAATTCTTCTGTTCTGAACCTCCTTGATCGCGTGAATTCGATTAAAAATTGTAGACATTCGCGGGTCTTGTGCTTCGAATTGGTTATTTTTGGAAACTAAAATAAAACAAATGAACGAAGGAACGGAGTTTTTAAAATACGCTACGAAGCATCACGGAATAAATAGCCTTCATATGGGGCATTACATTGAATCGTCCATGACGCCGTACATCATAGAGGAACGCCCCATGAACATGACGCAAATGGATGTTTTCTCCCGATTAATGATGGATAGAATTATTTTCTTGGGGACGGGTATTAACGATCAAGTTGCCAACATTATTAACGCTCAATTATTATTCTTAGAATCCTTAGATGCGAAAAAGGACATCCAGATTTATATGAATTCACCGGGTGGCTCAGTTTACGCTGGTTTAGGGATATATGATACTATGCAGTACATACGTCCCGATGTTGCAACGATTTGTACTGGAATAGCCGCTTCTATGGGGGCTGTGCTTTTGTGCGCCGGTGCTGAGGGTAAAAGAAGCGCGTTGAAACACGCTCGAGTGATGATTCATCAGCCTTTGGGAGGTGCGCAAGGACAAGCTTCGGACATTGAAATCACAGCACGTGAAATTCAAAAGTTGAAAAAAGAGCTATACGATATTATCGCACACCATTCCAAACAGGATTATGACAAAGTTTATGCGGATTCCGACCGCGATTATTGGATGACTTCCGAAGAAGCAAAGGCCTACGGCATGGTGGATGAAGTGTTGATCCGAAACCCAAAATAAGATGCCATCCAAAAAGGAATGTTCGTTTTGCGGTAAAGAAGTTAATCCTCCGAGTGTGCTGATTTCAGGCATTTCTGCACTGATTTGTGATGAATGCGTTGTTCAAGCTGGTCGAATTGTGGATACGGAACGCAAGAAACCGGAGGTTCATGCGGCAACAAAAAACTTTAAAACGTTAAAGCCAAAGGAATTGAATGACTTGTTGGATGACTATGTTATCGGACAAGCAGAGGCCAAAAAGGTCTTGAGCGTAGCCGTATACAATCACTACAAAAGAATTTTAAACCCCAGTTCTACCGGTGAGGTTGAAATTGAAAAGTCGAACATTGTTTTAGTAGGAAGAACGGGTACCGGAAAAACCTTGTTGGCAAAAACAATTGCGCGCATGCTAGAAGTCCCTTTTTGTATTGCTGATGCGACGGTTTTAACCGAAGCCGGTTACGTTGGCGAAGACGTTGAGAACATCCTAGTGAGATTACTCCAGGCGTCGGATTACGATGTGGAACGGGCTCAACGAGGCATTGTTTTCATCGATGAAATCGACAAAATTGCTCGTAAACGAGATAATCCATCGATAACGCGCGATGTTTCAGGTGAAGGAGTTCAACAAGCACTTTTAAAGCTTTTAGAAGGAACGGTGGTGAATGTTCCGCCGCAAGGAGGACGTAAGCATCCTGACCAAAAAATGATCCAGGTAGATACGAAAAACATCCTGTTCATCTGTGGTGGAGCCTTCGATGGGATTGAAAAGTTAATCGCAAATCGCGTCAACAAAAGCACCATCGGATTTTCTTCCTTGGAGAATAAACGCATCGATAAGGAAGATTTATTGAGCAACATTTCTCCATTAGATTTAAAGTCCTATGGATTAATTCCCGAATTAATCGGTCGGTTTCCCGTGCTTTCCTACCTAACTCCTTTGGACCGAGATGCCCTCAAACGTATTCTAACTGAACCCAAGAATGCCCTTATGAAACAATTCGTTCGCATGTTCGAATTAGACGGGGTAAAACTTACTTTTGATCAAGATCTCTTGGATTTTATCGTGGATAAAGCCATTGAATTTGAACTAGGAGCCAGAGGTCTGCGTTCCATTGTTGAAGCAGTTTTCATGGATGCAATGTATGAATTACCTTCATCATCCAAGAAGAAATTGCACATTGATCTGAATTACGCACGAATGGTTTTTGAAAAAACGAATATTAAACGGCTTACAGCGGCCTAGGACATTAAATAGTATAACCATGAAAACACTTCAATTTCGAGAAGCACTGCGCGAGGCGATGTCCGAGGAAATGCGAAGAGACCCTTCTGTTTTTCTTTTAGGAGAGGAAGTCGCTGAATACAACGGCGCTTATAAAGTTTCTCAAGGAATGTTGGACGAGTTCGGCCCTAAGCGCGTAATCGATACTCCTATTGCTGAGCTCGGTTTTGCCGGTATCGCGGTTGGCGCCTCCATGAATGGGCTACGCCCAATTGTTGAATTTATGACATGGAATTTTGCGATTTTGGCAGCGGATCAAATCATCAATTCAGCCGCTAAAATGTTGCAAATGTCGGGAGGTCAATACCATTGCCCCATCGTATTTCGCGGCGGAAATGGAACGGCTGGCCAGCTGGCAGCTACCCATTCCCAAAGTTTCGAAGCTTTTTATGCTCATGTGCCAGGCTTAAAGGTGATTACCCCTTCTAATCCAGCAGATGCAAAAGGACTCTTGAAAGCGGCA
>JBJTXE010000062.1:0-2664 GCA_046082075.1 Bacteroidota bacterium | reverse complement strand
TGGCATCAATGAGGGTTTGTATTCCTCCAAAATAAGAAGTGGACCACGGGTATTGGGGCGGGAAAATCGAATTTACCTGAATGGTGCCCCCGCCGACAGGACTCACATCAAAAGTAACCGGGAAAGGCCCTGTAAGTTGATAACAATCAATAAGGCCTTGCTCAAGGGCAACACAGCGCTGATTGATGAAGTTTCTAAGCTGGGTTACACGGCTTTGCCATCCGTTGTACGTGCCTCCCCAGCGGGTGCAATGCGCGGTCATTTCCGGGGCGATTTCATTCACCATACTGTCGAGTAAGGCGATCATGCTAGCGCAACTAAAGGAAGTATTGATTAAGTCCGCGTAACGGGTAATGTAGTACTGCTCCACTACCGGGCATTCGGCAATCATCTTATCCAAAATGCTCGTATGACCTTGCCCCCCGGGATTGGGTAAGTTTTCAGCGTTGCATGGATCAGCGTTGGCTGAAGGGTCGGGTATATTAGTATAGTTGATGTAATGCCCAAAAGTCGCATCCATGTCCCAAAGAGCGTAACGCCATTTTCGCTTGTCCTCCGCGGTATCCAGACCCCTCCACCAAGCGGTATTCCAGTTGAGCCAATCTTGATTGACCGTATACGAGTTAATCATGAAATAATCGGCCAAGGACTTCCAATTCAATAAAGAATCGACATAGTTGAAATTAGCGGGAACGCTTAAGTTGTTGTTTTGTACGAAGTTTCTTAAACTGGTCCAATCCGGTTGAGCATTTGGTGCTCCATATTCCTGCCACGTTCCACCCCATGTTTTTAAATAACGAAGGTTGAATTTATCCTGACCATAATAATATTCGGTATAATCGTGATCGTCGGCCTTTTCACGAATTTCATAGACGCCCCAATAATTCCCGTTCAAATAAACTACCGCAGGCCTCCATGTCCTTTCGTCCAAGCGTAAACCGGAACGAATGGAAAGGGTATGAATAAAAGCATCTCGGATATGGGCTCCTTGCTCGAAGGGATAGTTATCACTGGCTCCAGGTTTCAAAATAAGCCGTTGAAATTTGGTCCGTGTTTTTTCAGGGAAAATGGGATGCTCTATGTCTCCGTTGTAACCATATTGGTCTCGGCATATGTAGTCAAAACCCCTTTGCTGATAGGCCCAAGAGTCGTTTCCATGCTTGTTAAAATCGCCTTGTCCTTCATCAATGAAGGCTCCGTTTTCTTCAAACAACTCAAAAGCACCAATGCGGTTGGGCGGATTTTGACTTCCGGTTTGCAGCATGTTGTAAACGCTTCCACTTGATACGGAAACGACAGGTATCGTGTGGTTAACATTGATGAAATAGGTATTTGTTTCGATAAATGACGATAAATTGGTATTGCTGAACGCAGCGGCCCTCAACACTTTGGTTGACGCAATGGTTATGGCCCCCGTATATTGGGTTGAAGCAAGACTGGGGTCTGTTCCATCCAGCGTGTAGCGAATAATCGCTGCAGGATTCGCGCAAGAAATGCTCACGGTTTGTGTTCCGGCATAAAAACCAGGGGCTAAGCTAAACACCGGTTTTGGGGTATAAAAGGGAATAGAACCTGCATTGGCTGCATTGGGAGTTGGGGTTGAAAACAAGGAAAAGGTAGCGGCACCATTGGTGGTTCTACCGATCGAATGATCGGATTTGGTCAAGTGAACAATCTTAAAGGAATCGACGACGACCAAGGAGGGGTCGGTAAGGATAATCCATTCTCCTTCGGTCTGGGAGAGGTTGAAGTTCGGGTGGTATTGGTTGCCATTAACCAGGTCTCTTTTCGAGCAAAAAATCATTTTATACCCGTTAGCCGCAATGCTTCCGCTGGGGATCTGCCACTTCGTAAGATTGGTTGGTCGATCGGAAAGGTACCAACCCGTTAAATTGACGGATGCACCGGTGGTGTTAAATAGCTCAATCCAATCTTCACGTTCTCCATACGCATCGGTAATTCCTGAAATATTGGAACAAGAATACTCATTAATTTTAATTTGAGAAAAGCCCTTGTTGAATAGTAAAACTAAAACAGAGCAAAGAAGAAATGAAGAAATTTTATACATTGCAAGGGCAAGTTACGGATAAATTATCAAAAAAATGCAGGAATCAATTCTTTATATTACTTTTATGTTATTAATATTACATGATTGTTATGAAAAAGTCGACAGGTGGATTTCTTTTTTTACTCTTAACGCTTTTCTTTGTTGGATGTTCGAAAGACCCTGGTATTGGTGGAAAGGCCAAAATTACAGGTAAATTAATTGGCAGGTTTTACTCCGATAATGCACTAACGCAGTTAGCGGGAGTAGGTGCATTGGGAGACGAGCGGGTTTACATTGTCTACGGAAATGAAAAAACCCAATACGACGACGATGTACGAACGACCTATGATGGCACTTTTGAATTCAAGTATTTACGCCCTGGAAAGTACGTGGTTTTTATGTACGAGAACTGTTATCCTTGCGCCTCTCTGCAAAAAGAAAAATTGATGGAGGTAGAAATTACAGGAAAAGACCAAGTAGTTGATTTAGGGGAAATTACCTTAACCAAAGAGCAATAAGTGCGGTCGCTGTTATTCACGATTGTAACGCTTATTGCTTGCCGTTCCTTTGCGCAACATGTAGAACAGGAATTTTGGTTGGAGACCGGGGTGTCGTAC
>JBJTXE010000061.1:0-2302 GCA_046082075.1 Bacteroidota bacterium | reverse complement strand
ATCCAAGTAATGAATCTGCGCACATACAAAGGTAATCAAAACCCTTTTGCCTACATTTGTTGCAATGAATTGGCTTAAATATATCCAAAGAATTCTTGCAATTAGCGCAATTTTCATTATTTGGGTAGTGGTTTTCCGCTCAACGATGATCGTAGAAAAAATCCATAAACCTGAAACCATACTTATACCCAATGGCACTTTAGGACTCATTCAAGTGAATACACCTGAGTTAAGTAAGTCCTTATTAATGGAGTTTGTTATGAACAACAAGGATCCTCGCATATTGAAGATCGTCTCGGAGTACTGGCAAAATTTAGCGCAAGACAGCAGTACCAAGCAACTTGAACTCGACTTTCAACAAGGTATTACGCTCCTTAAAGTACAGTGTAAAAATGAAATTGTATGGATGCTATCCGGAAAATATTGTCCAGTAGAACATCCTTTGAAACCTGAAATGGGATTCGTTAAAAATAACCGATATTATTGGATGTTGAATGCTTCAATGGCAAACCGTTCTTTCTTAAAAAAACACTTAATTAATAAACCATGGATCGAATTTAATTCAGGCAATAACAGCCCAATTCAGTACCACCTTTTGTCAGAAGGTACCTTGAGTAATTCCTATTTTTTTCAAATCAACAACGACCAATTAACCGTCAACTACAAACCTCAAATGAAAATAGCATCGGTGAATTCAGAAAAAAAACCTACCTATTTTCACATAACAACACCCTTGAACAGAGGAAGTTTTATTCCTGAAAAATACCAATCCTACAAAAAGCTCATTGAATCGCTTTCGGGACTTTCGATCAATTATTATGGCGCTAAATATATTGACGATGATTCAGGTCCCTCCTATATTGAACCTCAATTTGACATGCTATTGACCTTTACCAAAAAAACAAATCCGAACGAAATCCTTCCTATTTTAAAAGAGTTGATAGGTGATGAATTACGCTATGCAGACCAACGACTTTACCTTCATAATTCAAAGTACTTTTATACATCTTACAACGACTCTGTAGTGTATATCGGGAAAAATAAAATGAAGATTAACAAGGAAGGAAATACCTTCGCTATTATCGGAAATCCAGAAGTACTTACCAATATTTCCAATTTAGGTTGGAAGGCAGGGGTCCTTGAATTGATCCCAGAATACCGTGCTTTGAACGAATTCTCCCATTCCATTGAAGCGATAACTACCTCCAGCCTCGGAAAAAATCAGCAGCTCTCCATTCAATTCAAAGAAGGTGGGAATGCCCAACTTGAAAGTTTCTTACTGGTGCTGACCTTGGTAAATGCTTACCAATTTTAATTATCTCAATAAGGAGATGTGCCCACTTTGAATGATCAATTCCTGATTCACATCCCTTGCTACAATTTTCCAGGAATAAACCCCTACAGGACAGTCCTTACCTCGATATCGACCATCCCAAGGTTTCGATAAATCTGTCGTAGTGTAAATCTCCTCACCCCAACGGTTGAAAACCGAAACTTCAATGGAATACATTGCTGTTGCAACCGGAATCCAGTAGTCATTTTCACCATCAGCGTCTGGAGTAAATGCATTTGGAACATAGAGCGTTGGTGTGGCTAAAATTTGAATGTACGCCAATGCCGTATCGCTGCACCCAAAATTATTATAAACGATTTGCGTAATCGTATATTGACCTGGTTCTGAAATTCCATAGTTGTATTGCGTAGTGTAAATATCCACCACTGCTCCGTTGCCCATGAAATACTCGCCCGTATCATAATTTTGCGCGGTATTCGTGAGTTGCAAGAAAGGATCCTCGGTGTAGATTAATCCGGGGAATACCTTAAAACCAGCGGTTGGTTTTTGAAGTACTTGAATTAAATTCGGTTGAACCAACGTATCGGTGCAACCCTGAATATTGCTAACTATAAGAATAACAGTGTAAAATCCTGGGTTGACGTAGGTGTGCGTTGGATTCTGTGATTGTATCGAAGAACCGTCCCCAAAGTTCCATAAGAAACTCGTTGCATTGTTGGAATTGTTCGTGAAGGAAACTGTTAGATCCTCACAACCCACCGTGGTATCTGGTATAAATTGAGCATTAGCAATGGGATGTACAATAATGCTTTGTGCCGTAGTATCACCGCAACCAAACTGGTTGTACGCCATTAAAACCAAATTGTAGGTTCCCGTTTGGGTATAGGTTGCCGTTGGTTCAAATTGATTCGATCCGCTTCCGTTGCCAAAATTCCAATCGTAAACCAAGGCCCCTTGGCTAAGATTAACAGGAGTAACCAAGAAAGGTACGTCACAAGAAGTTTTATC
>JBJTXE010000060.1:0-2730 GCA_046082075.1 Bacteroidota bacterium | reverse complement strand
ACCATGACGGGATCTTTCCAAATGACATACAAGGCTTTTTTTCCTTGACCTTTATTACAATGGAAAAAAACTGTATGTTCGGTCAACGGCAGTATTACGCTTGATACCTACCTTAAAATGGTATTGGGGATTTTTATATTTGGGATGGTACCTCGTTGGATGCGCGACAAGTTGTACGATTTCGTGGCAAAACGACGCAAGAAATTTGGGGGAGAATGTCTTTTCGATCCTCGGTTAAAAGGCCGTGTTTTACAATCCTAATTTCCGTTCAATGCCGTCGATGAAGGCATGAATCACCTTGATGTGAATTTCTTGCGCACGGTCGGCGTATTCGCTGTGCGGCGCACGAATCTCAAGATCCGCCAAGGAAGCCAATTGACCGCCATCTTTTCCAGTGAGAACGACCGTCTTCATTCCTTTTTGCTTGGCTGCAGCCACGGCATGGATTACGTTTTTTGAGTTACCTGAAGTAGAAATTCCGAGCAGCACATCGCTTGAGTTTCCTAAACCTTCAATGAAGCGGGAGAAGACGTAGTCGTAGCCATAATCGTTTGCCACACAGCTTAAATGGGAAGGGTCGGAAATGGATATTGCGGCGAGCGCTTTACGGTTGTTTCTATACCGACCACTGAGTTCCTCTGCGAAATGCATGGCATCACACATAGAACCTCCGTTCCCGCAGGAAATGATTTTACCACCGCCTTGAATAGCTTTTGCCATCCACTCAATAGCCTGCTCGATTTTTGTGAAATTTTCATCGGTTTGAAATTGCTTCAGTATGGATTCGGCTTCTTGAAAATGGGAGGCAATCGAGGAAATTGACATGACGTTTTTTTTCAAAAGTAATAAATATATAGACTTTAGGACGCTAGGATTTTAAGACATCAGGATGGTAGGACTTTAGGATTTAAATATGTTAAGATGTTTGTAATCTTATCGGCACCCTTCGATATGTCCTTCGGACTACTCAGGGTGCGTAATATCATAAAGTCTTTATGTCTTAATACCCAAGTTTCATTACCTTTGGGTATGCATTCCTATCATAATAAAGTCGTTTGGATTACTGGAGCTTCGTCAGGAATTGGAGAAGCTTTGGCCCGTGAATTTGCGAAGCAAGGTGCTATGCTCGTCCTTGCTGCGCGAAAGGTGGACCAATTGAATCGGTTGAAAGAAACGTTACCCAATGCGGATGTCCACACCGTTATATCGTTGGATTTAACGGATCTATCGAAGGTGGATGAGTTGGTTACATCCGTTCTTGATTCCTTAGGTAGGGTTGATGTTTTGGTAAATAATGGTGGGATAAGTCAACGTTCGATGGTAGGGGAAACGCCCCTCGAGGTGGATCGCCAAATCATGGAGGTCAATTTCTTTGGAGCGGTTGGTTTAACCAAGGCCTTGCTTCCAGCGCTCCGCGCGTCTAAAGGGCAAATCATTGTGATTAGCAGCATTTCGGGGAAATTCGGGTTCTTTTTACGTTCGGCGTATGCGGCTTCAAAACACGCCTTGCATGGTTTTTTCGAAAGTTTAGCCCTAGAGGAAGAAACGAATGGCATAACCGTGACCATGGTCTGTCCAGGGAAAATTAATACACCCATTTCCATCAGTGCGCTCAATGCGCAAGGACAACAACACAATGTCATGGACCACAACCAAGAAACGGGAATTCCGGCGGAAGAATGCGCGCGCCAAATTGTGCTTGCCGCACGAAAAAACAAACCGGAGGTGTTGATTGGGAATATAGAGATTTTTGCGGTGTATCTGAAACGATTCGTTCCGAGCATCTTTCGAAAAATCATTCGCAAGCAGAAGGCTACTTAGATAATATTTACGTAGATAATATTGAGGACAACACCCCTGCCTCAATATCGTGCTTGCCCTCAAAGGTATGCACCTCAAATCCGAGGGTTTTATACATTGCTGTAAGTTCTACCGCTGCTTCCCCTTGGTAATATTCATCTTCCGTACCTAATACAAAATGCAAGGGTTTTCCTTTGGGAAAAGTTCCAGCATCGATATCCGGCGGAAAAACCGCCGCCCATAAAATGAGCTGGTCAAAGGCTGTTGGGTTTTGCTGATACCACCTTGCCGCCGTGGCAGCTCCTTGCGAAAACCCCAACAAGGTAATTTTCTTGGGTGAATAGCTTTTTTGCAGTTCATTCAAAAAGGCATTCAACCATACGAGGTTATCTTGAATATCCAGTTCTCGGGCTTCCTTGGTCATCCAACTGGCGCCCACCCGTCCACTCGATCCTTGCAAATAAAAACGGTGAGGTCCTTCGGGAGCAAGCACCCGACAACTGGATTGAAGCCCTTGGAATTTTCGAAGGAAAAACTTGGCGAGTTGTCCGTATCCGTGCAAGGCAATCACAAGGTGCTCATGTTCAAGCTCCTGAATTTCATACCGGTAGGTTTTTGGAGCCTGGAGATGCTGTTCCATGGTTCGAATTTAGTTATTAATTTTATGCCCAGTGAAAAAGGTGTTCGCTTCATTCATGGTGTTGGTTTTTCTTCAAGTAATCCTACTTGGACCTATGTTTTTAGTACAGCAAACGCGTTGGAAACGGCAAATGATAAAGGAAATTAAAAAGCACCCGGAGTCCATCGATGTGCAAGAAATGTTCTTTACCGATGCAGCGTTTTCCACGCTTTCATGGCATGAGGGTAAGAAGGAGTTTGTGCATCAAGGGGAGTATTACGACGTGATTTACATTAAAACCGTTCGTGGAG
>JBJTXE010000059.1:0-3011 GCA_046082075.1 Bacteroidota bacterium | reverse complement strand
ATCTCCGTTCACAGCGTTTAAACTATCGTTGAAAGCATTGACCGAATTGAGGGTGTAGACATTATTTATGCCGTTTAAATTGCCGATTAGGGTTATTGGACCTAAATCTAAATTAATGAATTGGTTTTGAAGGGTTGGGGTTCGAAAAGCGGATTGAGCACCTATGCGTATGTTGTGATTCTTTAAGTTCCAAGAAGCGCATAGTCTTGGAGAAAATTGAGGATCAAAATTTTGGTTTTTATCCATTCTCAAAGATCCAATGATGCGCAGTTTATCGTCAAAAAACCATTTACTCGCTTGAATAAAGCCACCTGCCTCCCAAAGGCTTAGGCGATTGTATGCACCATTTGGGTTCGCTGAACCATCGGCTAAAGTGTCGTTGGGGTTTAATAAGGTATCGCTGAATATAGTGCCGAAAGAGTTGGGACTGTAATAACGGCCGCTTGCGCCAACCAATAAATCGAAAATTTTGATTTGGCTAAAACTATATTGTCCATCTATGTGATAAAGCGATGACTTATCCGTAAACTTCGAGCCATTTGTTAAATCGGCACTTTGAATAATGGCCGTTTGTAAGCTGTCGAAGGCCGCAGTTCCGGGCGCATACCATGTGCTGTTTGCCGAATCTAAAGCCATGGCCATGGCTTGTTGAACATCGTTCAACGAAGCATCATCGCCGTATTCGTTGGTTAAATCTGATAAGTTTTGGAAAAAGGAGCTCAGGTATGCAGGTACCCAATTATCGCCGATGGACGCTTTAGAGATATTGATGCCAGTAAATACTGCATCATAGGAATTTCCCGCATTTTCCAAGGTAGTGTACGCCTTTACCAGGTGATTTTTTCCGGACCACTCCAATTTATGTTGTTGAAATTGAATATCGTTGATGGAGTAACGGTTAGCACCTTGATAAATGGCGCTTCCCATTCCAAATTTGCCATTGTACGATAATTGACTGTTCTCATTCAGTTTATAACATAGAGCAACCCCTGATTTAAAGCTCTCCACGTTATTTTCAGCTAAATCTTGTTCCAAATAGCCCGGAGCGCTGATGGTTTTTGTGTTCAAGCCTACTTGCCCAACCACAGGATTAAATTCAATGTAATTGTTCAATGCAACCCATTGGTCATGATCCTCCGGACTTAAAGTTGGGTCATATTGCAACTGAGATACAATGCTGCTCAGATTTACATTAGCACTTATATCACCGTAGGTATTGGCCGTTGCGTCATCTGCCAACCAATCCTTCATTTGCATGTAGCTGGCGGTTAGTTTGAGCCCTAAGCGTTGTTTTTCACCAAATGCTTGGGCGAATCTGAAATTTCCTTCTATAAGATTTCGACTCCCTGTTTTTAATTCAGCCGACACTCCTTGGTATTGAAACGGGTCTTTAGAGATCATATTTACCACTCCTTGAAAGGCATTTGGCCCGTACAACGCAGAGGCAGGGCCCGTAATTACCTCAATACTTTGCAGATCCAGTGGATTTGCTCCTACTAAGTTTCCTACGGGAAAATTCAATCCGGGAGCTTGATTGTCCATTCCATCAACAAATTGAACGATACGCACCGGAGCGGTTGAATTGAAGCCTCGCATGTTCACGGCTTGAAAACCCGCGCTAGATGTTGCTATATCCACGCCACGCAAGTTTTTAAGGGATTCGTAGAAATTACCGCTGGCTGCAGCGGCAATGTCCTTGGCCGAAACCCGCTGTATTGAAACGGGGGATTGAAAAATTTTCTCTGAGACACGGGTTCCGGAAACAACTACATCGTTGAAGGTCTTGACGGTCGGCGAAAGGTTGACGATCAATTCGCTAGACGACTTAGTGACCTCTAGGGTAAGGTCATCGTATGCCAAGAGCTTAAAGGAAAGGGAATAAGAAGCTTGTTGGGTAAAGTCCAGGTTCATGGTGAATTTTCCCAATTCGTTGCTCACAACTCCTTGCTTTGAGCCGAGTTCTACGATTTTCACCAATTGAAGTGGAGTTTTAGATTCTCCATCCAGCACAGTTCCTTGGATTGTTAACATTTGTCCGTAGGTCAATACGACGCTCATGAACGCCAATAAGGTCGAAAATTTTCGGTACATAGTAGTTAGTTAGGTAGTCAAAAATAGTTTTTTTTCCGAAATGCCGAAAAATATCCAATTTTAAACCAAAAAATGTATTTTTGAATACCTAATACTATACTGCGATGTACCGTGTTTTAACCCTAATGCTTATTGGAATAGGTCTGAACGTTTCAGCCCAAGGCGTAGTCCCAAACGGACAATTGGACAATCTTGAAGAGATGTCCACGAAATATACATTTCCCATTACCATGCCCGATGGCATTCAGCTCATGACGGATTTCTACCTGCCAATTTTGAGGGATTCCTTGATGCTCAACGTTAATATCCCCTTGGTTGGTAATATTCCGATTCAGGTTCTTCCGAAAAATCAACAATTGATCATATACGATTCGTTGAACGGCGCACCCAATCCGAATCCATTTAAATTGCCTTTGATTTTTTCGAGAACTCCTTACAATAAGGGCTCTTGGGATGGAGTAGCTACGCCAGTTAACATTCTTGGCTACGGCTATGCCGTTCAAGACATGCGGGGTAGATACACTTCACAAGGCGTTTATTTGCCCTTATACAGCGACGGATGGAGCAAAGATCCTTATCACCCAACGTACGGACACGTTTTAGATGTTACGGCATTGTCGGATCCTCGAAACGGTAACAACCATGAAGACGGTTACAATTCGATTCAGGATCTTGTAGGCCGGACCTGGCAGTACGATTTAGATATGAACGGGATTCCCGAGACCACCGATTTAATTTCAACCGGTAGAATTGGTATGTTTGGCGCTTCGGCATTGGGCTACAACCAATATCAAGCTGCTGCAGCTCATCGCATTGACCCGAGTCAGCCAGGATTGAAATGCTTGACCCCAATTGTTGCAACACAAGAGTTTTTTAAAAGCACAGGATTTCAAAATGGGGTATTTCGTGACCAACTGGTC
>JBJTXE010000058.1:0-3720 GCA_046082075.1 Bacteroidota bacterium | reverse complement strand
TGAACGAATAACATAGCGATAATGAAGAGTGCATTTACGGTACTTCCCGCTATGAAGTACTCGAAGTTGTTTTTGGCTCGATGGTACTCATACGAGCACAGAGCATACTGTTGTTCTTTTTGTGTTTCCATGCCTTTTCTACGAATGGTATTTCGAAATATAACGCGGTCCGTAAAGTAGCTAGAAATTGGACTCGAATCCACCGAAAAAAATCTTTAAATCTCCTCTTTGGATTTTTTTATTTTTCAAGCATCTTTTTGGCAATTAATGCGTAAAAGCCTATATTTGAGTAAAATTTTTCCTATGAGAGTTTTTGTAAGTGCCTTAATGATTGCCTTGGTCTTGATGATAGTTCCTTCATGTATTGAGCATGAAGTGGTTCCTCCTCCCATCAATACGGTTAATTTGGATGCCAATTTCACCGGTTATGTCAGCGGAACCCAAGTTGAATTCACCCAAAACGTGAACAGCTATTTGGGAAACACTTCCTCTGAAACGTTCGTTCAACCCTCACCGGCTCCGTCTAGAAGAGTCTATTCTTTTGAAATGGTTTCGGGTTCCAATCCGGTAAGTATAAAAATTAAATTAGGAGCCTTGAACTGGGATTTGGCGGCCAACACCGAGCCAAGTTTAACGATGTTCAACGATTTTCATATGGCATCATCGGTTACTCCTCCGTCGTATTCTAATGGAGCGATTGCAGGGTTTGAAGTGACCTACACCGACAATACCTCTAGAATTTGGTTGTCTAAAGCACCTAACCCTGTTCCACAAACCGTAACCTTTGCGAACATCAAGCAGCAATCGGATGGTACAGGAGATTACTCTTTTTTCGACTGTAACTTCTCTTGTTATGTTTATAGTTTGAATCCTCAAACCAACTTAATTGATTCTTTGTTAATCCAGAACGGTAAGTATCACGGTTGGTTTAAGAAATAAAATGAATGCCGCTTCAGCGGCTTTTTTTTTGCACGATGGACGGAATAAAAATCGCAATCATTGGGGATTATAATTTTACGTTTAACGCGCACCATGCTACCAACCTGGCATTGGACCACGCTTCGATTTTTCTAGATGTTGAGCTTAATTACTATTGGATTAGGATTCAAGAAATCGTCCAACACCGGGTTGGGTTCTTTGATAAATACGATGCTTTTTGGATTGCCCCTGGACCGTTCGTGAATTCTTTTTATTTGAATGGAATATTTTCGCGCTTAATATCGTTCAACAAGCCGGTGATCATGACCGGTGAGTCTTTTCGTTTTTTTCTCGAATATTTAATCACAAAAAATAACTTGAATCCCGGTAACGAGAAGTTGATTTCTGACAATCTGGTGGTAGGGTCTTATTTTGAGAACATTCAAATACATCCAAAGACAGAGGGCTTTAAAAAACTGTATGATCACTTTTCCAACAACGAATTGTCGGCTGTTAGGTACAGTTTGTATCCCAATTTGATGCTGGATTTGGTAAATAATATGTTGGACATTGAAGCGGTCAATCAGTTTGATGATGTCGAAGCATTTTCATTAAAAAACCACCCTTTTTTTGTAGCACTGTCTTATTACCCTCAAGTAAGTTCAACGCGTGATTTGCCCCATCCGGTGGTTTACACCTTTATTAAGGCGGCCATGAGCCATCAACAACTTACCCATTCATTACTCTGAGCATAATAAAGATGCGTTTCAATGGGTTTCGATCCATCAAAGCATCCTCTTACAGCCTCTTCATAGCCCCTCAATTGCTTTTTGTGACGTTCCTGTTTTTCCCCGGTTTTGAAGTCGATGATAATGATTTTATCGGATGTTTCTATGATTTTATCAGGGCGAAGTACTTCTAACTCATGATTCATGATCCAAGCTTCATTTTGAATGGAGATCGCTGAGGAGTTCCATTCTTGGTAGGTCACGTTATTCATTAATTGGATGATTAACGGTGCCAGGTATTCACAATCTAGTTGCGACAAGATGTTTTCGTTACGTAATCGTTCAAGGTATTGTTCCATTGCCTCGCGGGTGGAACATAAAGAAATAATTTCATGAAAGGCATTGCCTAATCGTACATCGTTCGATTCAAACTCTTTGCGGATAGCCAATGCCGGATGCCATAGGCGTTCCTCCATCGCTATTGGATGGTAATACTCAATATTCGCTAATGGAAGGGTTACCGGCGTTTCTTCCCCCAGTTTTACACGAATAGATCCTTCGGTTACCGCTTCCGGATAAAGTTCAAAGAGTGCTTGGTCAACCATTTTTCCACCGTATTCAAAAATATTGAAAGCGTACAAGCGGTGTATTGGTCTTGTTAAAGCAACGTACAAGAGATTGACTTTGTCCATCATGAATTGATCGTTTTCTTCGGTGGTAAAGTCCCTGATAGCCTTGATGGGGCTATTCTTGCTGAGCTTTCGATAATACACTTGCTCCTGTCCATCGATGAGGTAGTAGGAAATCGTATCCGACATTTTGAAATCGATGCTTGGAAGAATCACCACCGGGAATTGGAGACCCTTTGATTTGTGAATCGTCATGATTTGGATGGCATCGTCGGTTTTTGGAAAATGGATGGCGAGTTTGTGCTTGTTTCTGTCGTAATATTCCAGAAAGCTGTTTAAATCCACTTTTTTTCCTTGCTGGAAATTGTAGGCGATATCGCAAAAATGATGGAGATAAATATCATCGGTTTCTTTCCATCCTATCATTTCATAAAACTGTTGAAACAATTCGTAGAGGCTATTATAGTTAAAATAAAACGCGTTTTCCCCTTCAAAATATTGATTAAAAAACGCCTCGTCGTTGAACTTCTTTTTGCCGTTTATT
The DNA here is from genome assembly GCA_046082075.1 of Bacteroidota bacterium. Classification (GTDB taxonomy): domain Bacteria; phylum Bacteroidota; class Bacteroidia; order Flavobacteriales_D; family Crocinitomicaceae; genus UBA952. The sequence goes on along the minus strand of JBJTXE010000058.1, from coordinate 901 downwards.
GGATCAATGGAAAAGAGATTTAAATATTTCAACTCGGAATCCTCGTGCAGGATTCTAAGGTACATTTCGGCGAATTTCATCACCTCCTTTTGATGAGCATTTTTGTTCCTAATCTTCAGATATGCAATCACCAATCGAACCCGTTGATCCGAATCAATTAATAAGGAATCCGACGAAACGACCTTGTAATTATTTCGGGTGAGGAACAAGGCGATTTCATTTCCTTGACGGTTTTTCTCACTCAATATACAGATGTCACCCGGCTTGAACCCATCCGCAATGCAACGCTCAATTTGGATTAAAATCTCAGAAAAAATGTCCACACTGCTCTCTTTTTTAGGCTCGCTCAAGATTTCCACATAACCCTCAAAGGTTTTAATTGGATTTTGTTCAATAGATCCGTAAAACTCATAACCGTTGTCGGGTAAAAAAGGCCGAAATGAGTCAAAAAGCAGGTTGTTGAATTCAACGATTTTCTTCCCAGAACGGTAGTTATCTGACATGACTTCCAAGGTGCCAACTTCGTTGAAATAATCCGACCGACGCTGAATATCAGGATCGTGATCCGGATTAAAAATGCGCGGAAGCGCTACAAATTGTTCCGCTAAGCCATTGTTGAATCGGTAAATGGATTGTTTGGCATCGCCTACGATGAGGTTTTTATTCCCTTTCGACAAGGACTCTTCGACGAGAGGCACAAGGTTCATCCATTGCAAGCGAGAGGTATCTTGAAATTCATCCAGCATAAAATGATGAATCCTATTCCCCAACCGTTCATAGATGAATGGTGCATGTTGATGCTGCACTAAATTCCCAATGAGGGCATTAAATTCTGAAATGCGTACAAATTGTTCATCGGTGCGTATTTTGGCCATTTCACGCGCCACATACTGTAATAAAG
>JBJTXE010000057.1:0-3949 GCA_046082075.1 Bacteroidota bacterium | reverse complement strand
GCCGAAGCCGCACTTAAATATTTTTTCACAGGTTCGTTCGCAACGGCCATTCTGCTTTTTGGAATTGCCTTAGTTTTTGGTGCAACTGGCAGTTTCAATTTGAACGAAATAGGATTTGCAATAAGCAGCGGATTGTATACCCCAGAGCTCATGATTCCAGGGGCATTAATGGTTTTGGCAGCGTTACTCTTCAAGGTAGGCGCTTTTCCATTTCATTTTTGGACGGCTGATGTGTATGAAGGGAGCTCCAAGCCTGTATTAGCCTATATGTCCACCGTTGTTAAAATAGCAGGGCTTTATGCGTTGGTGCAATTAGTGGGTTCAGTTTTAGGAAATCTTAAAGGCAATTGGGAGGTGTTCCTGTATGCGGTAATTATTGTGACCCTCTTCTTAGGCTATCTATCCGCTATGCAACAAAAGTCGCTCAAACGGCTTTTGGCCTTTTCAGGAATTAGCAATACGGGTATTGCATTATTATCGATTTTGAGTGGTGCAGATTTTGGAAGTAGGAACATCGTTATTTTCTTAATTGCCTACGGTGCAAGTTCGTTGATTCTGTTAACCGTCTCTCAATACGCTTCGGATGAAGAAAATGACATTGAAGAGCTTAAGGGGATTGGGTATCGCTACCCTTTTTTAGGAATAGCCTTATTAATTGCCTTGCTTTCGTTAAGTGGAATCCCACCCTTTTCTGGATTTTTCGGAAAACTGCTGTTGATTCAAGATGTACTGGTTAACCATCCCGTACTTTCTATTTGTGCTGTGCTGAGTTCGGTAATCGGAGCATATGTTTACATTAAACTCCTGCTTCACTTTTTCCACAAGGAATCTACGCTGAAGGATGTTCGCCTCAATGTTGCTTCGATCATCGTAATTACGGTGGCAAGTCTTTTGCTAATTGGTGGCTGGCTTATTCTGTACATTTAATAAAAATCGATTCATAGCCAAAGGTTAAGATTATTTCATAGGCGCTTTACGAAAAATTAATATCTTTGTGAAAATTAATTTTCGTTGGAATGAAATCCTACCCTATTAAGCAGAAATTAGCCCTTGTATTCCTGTCCTTATCCTCCATGTTTTTGGCACAACCAATCGCCAACAACGACAATGTTACAGGGAATGAAGACCAAATAATCACCTTAAATGCTATTCAATCGAACGATGTATCCAATGGTGGCACCCTTGTCTTATCAAGCATCGATTTGAATGTTGCGCTTCCTGGCAATCAGTCTTTCGCTAGTAGCACCAATGGGCAATGGACCGTGGACTATCAGTCAGGGAACGTGCTCTTTCTTCCAAACTTACATTTCAATGGAACCGAAAGCCTGAACTACACGATTCAAAACTCCTTGGGACAAACTTCCAATACCGCACAAATAAGTGTGGTGGTTAATGCGGTTAACGATGCGCCGGTTACCTTTAACAATTACATTTCTTCTGTTGAAGACGCCCCGGTACTGAACGGGAACCTTCTTTCCAACGGAGTTTACGACATCGAGAATGCGGCAATCTCTTGTGCCTTAGTCCCGGTAAATAATGCCAACAACGGCACATTCACCATTGCTGCCAATGGCAATTTCACCTACCTTGCCAACGCCAATTTCTATGGAGTAGATACCGTGGTTGTTTCGATGTGTGATAACGGATCTCCCTTGCCAGCGGCTTGCAGCAATGATACCTTGTTCATTAACATTGCGCCCATCAACGACGCACCGGTTTTAGTCAACGATGCATATACGGTTAATGCTAATTCAAGCACGTACTTGATGCCTCTCGTCAACGATTCCGATGTCGACAATCCCCTATTGCTTTCTTCGTTGTCCATGCTTTACGGACCTTTGAATGGAACAGCCTTGGTGGTAGGTGGGCAAATTCTTTATACCTGCAATCCCGGCTACAGCGGTTTAGACTCTATTTATTATCAAATATGTGATTCGGCAACGCCTTTGGTAAATGCGTGCAGTCAGGCATGGATTCACATAACGGTGTCGGCTTGTGCCCTCAACCCCGCGACCGACTGCGACGGAGATGGCGTTACCAATGCAACAGAGTTGGTTGACAACACTGATCCTAATGATCCTTGCGACTATTTGAGTTCCAGCCAAACTTTAACGGTTGGAGCCCTGTGGGTGAATGCCGATTGCGACGGCGATGGATATACCAACGGTGTTGAACTTGGAATGGGATACGATTTTAACGATGAATGCAGTTTTCCTTTTATGGCTCAGAATGCCACTCCATCCTTGAATTGGAATTCACTGGATTGCGATGGCGACGGGGTTACGAACGGAACTGAGATACAAAATGGAACCGATGGCACCAATGCATGTTCCCTTTATGCTGTTAGCATTACGTTGACTCCCTCTAATGCTTGGTTGGCAGACGATTGCGACGGTGATGGCGTAACGAACGGAGATGAAATAAGCGACAACACTAATCCGACCAATGCTTGTTCACTATTGCCTGCAAGTGTAACCTTACCCATTGATAGCCTTTGGTATTTTTTAGATTGCGACGGTGACGGTGTTCAGAATGCTGATGAATTGCAAGACAGTACGTATTATTTAGATGTTTGCAACTATTTGGCAAGCAGTATTACCATGCCACAAACATCGGATTGGATGAACGAAGATTGCGACGGAGATGGCGTGTTAAACGGCGACGAGCTTACGGATAATACTAATCCGCAAAGCGGTTGCGAATTTTTGGCATCCAGTCAAAGCGTTCCAACAAGTCCGGAATGGAGTGCTTGGGATTGCGACGAGGACGGAGTAACCAATGCCACCGAAGTGGTGGATAACACCAACATCAACGATCCGTGCAGTTTTCTTACCGGAAGCATAACGTTGCCTATAGGAGCGGGATACAATAATGCTGATTGCGATGGCGATGGTTTAATCAATAGTGTTGAGAGTACATTAACAACGGATGTCTTTAATCCTGACACCGATGGCGATGGCGTGAATGATGGCGCTGAAGTAAACCAAGGCAGTGATCCGTTAGATCCTTGTGACCCACTACCCTCGCTTGCCTCTTGTCAAGAGAGTTTGAAATTTCCTCAAGGAATTTCGCCTAACGGAGACAATTTTAATGAAACCTGGATAATCCAAGGCGCCGACTCCTATGCCAATAACCGTTTAAAAATCTTCAATCGATTTGGATCGGAAGTGTATAGCTTTGGACCAGGATACACCCAACAGTTTGCTGGTAAATCGAACGTCAGTACCCTTGGTGACGTTTTACTTCCTGAAGGAACTTATTTTTATTTGTTTGATCGTTTTGGTGATGAACAAACCGTTGATCATGGATACCTTTACATTAAACGATAACTTGGAAAAATTAGATTAACATGAAAAATTTCCTCATAATTTCTGTTTTGGCACTGAGCTTTTCGTTAAGTGCTCAGCAAGATCCTCAATTCACGCAGTATTTCGATAATTTCTTGCACGTAAATCCTGCTTATGCCGGTAGTTCGGGAATGCTTAGCGCTACCGCCATACACCGCGAGCAATGGATTGGATTTGCTGGTGCCCCGCGTTCTACAACCTTTAGTTTGCATACCCCGCTGAACTACCGCTCGGTAGGCTTGGGTTTAACTGCTGTAAACGATATGATTGGCCCCATAATTCAAACCATGATCTATGCTGATTTCTCCTACACCTTGAAACTGGGCAAAACCGCTCGACTAGCGCTTGGTTTGAAGGGTGGCGTTAATATGTTGAATGTTACATTCAAAGATGTTCAAGCAAATGACCTCGCATTCGCAAACGTTGAAAATCAAATAAATCCCAATGTTGGATTCGGAGTTTATTACCACGACGAGCACTTCTTTTTTGGGTTAAGTTCACCGAGAATCCTTGAGAAAAGAGCCTCAACCAATTCTTATTTCGAACAACGTCATTATTTTGGAATCGTTGGTGGTGTTTTTCCAGTCAGTGCGAAATGGAAA
>JBJTXE010000056.1:0-3518 GCA_046082075.1 Bacteroidota bacterium | reverse complement strand
GGATTCGGAATTTACCTGGGCGGACTATCAACAACGTGTGAATGCCGAATTGGCGGACATCCTCGGGAATTTTGTCAACCGAACGTTGGTATTAACCCATAAATACTTCGAAGGAATAGTACCAGCGCCAGGAGATCTTAGTCCAGAGGAAACCATTTTACTGGAGCGGCTTCAAGAATTTGAGCCAAAAATTTCGGAACTCATGTACGCTTACAAAATACGGGAAGCGCAACAAGAAATGATGCAAATCGCTCGGTTAGGCAATAAGTACTTAGCGGATGAAGAACCTTGGAAGAAAGTGAAAACCCAACCCGAACGCGTTCCTACCATCTTATACACAGCCCTTCAAATAACCCGTGAATTGGCTCGAATGGCACAAATATTTTTGCCAGAAACAGCCAAAAAAATGTACGGAATGTTAAACCTTTCAGGAGACTCTTGGCAAGGTACTCTTGAACGACTTCAGCCAGGTCATACCATTAGCGCCGCTGAAATTCTCTTTGAAAAAATAACCGATGACATGGTGGAAGCTGAGCGCCAAAAGCTTCAACCTGCTGAAAATCTGACCAATACTAATTTCCCTCCCATGAAAGAGCTTATATCCTTCGATGATTTCACGAAAATGGACCTTCGCTTGGGCAAGGTTATAGCAGCCCAAAAAATGGAAAACGCCGACAAGCTGTTAGTGTTAACAGTACATACCGGAATCGATGAACGCACGATTGTTTCGGGCATTGCCATGCATTACACCGCAGAAGAAATCATTGGAAAATCGGTGGTCGTATTAATGAATCTTGCACCGCGTAAAATTCGAGGAGTGGAATCCCACGGCATGCTGCTTATGGCAGAAAACGAAGAGGGAAAATTAAGCGCTTTAGTGAGCGAACGGGGATTTGAAGAAGGTCCAACGATCAGTTAAACATAGCCTTTATCCTTTGCCCAACTGCTCAATTGCGCGGCATTCGGCAAGTCCAGTTTTTTGAGGATGTTGTGACGGTGCGTTTCCACGGTACGGTGCGAAACGAATAACTTGTCGCCAATTTCTTTGGAAGTTAATCCTTGTGCAATCAGCTTCACTATTTCAATTTCCTTTAAGGTAAGTTCTTTCTTCTCGCTGTCATCGGCATTCAACAAGGATGCAAAATAACGGTCTTTGATTTCCGCGGCGATGAATAGTTCCCCTTTGTAAACGCAGTGAATAGCATTCACTAATTCTGATTTATTGGTGTTTTTGGTTAAATAACCTTTCGCTCCAATGGATAAAAACTTCTTTACATAGGAAATATCATCGTGCAAGGATAATCCAATAACTCGGGTTTTTGGAAGGGAATCCAAAATTTTTAAAGCAGCATTAATACCTGAACCTGCTCCCAAGTTAATATCCATGAGCACAATATCCGGTTTATGAACATATGCTTGATCGTATGCACTGGACTCCGAATCCGCCGTTGCACAAACGATAATTTGAGGAGAATCTTTTAATAAACTCGCCCATGCCTCACTGATGAGTTTATGGTCATCGACGATAAGAACTTTAATAACCGTTTCCATGGAAGTCTTCTAAATTAAGCATTTAAAGCTTCCGCACCTCCAACAATCTCCAAAATTTCGTTGGTGATCGCCGCTTGACGGGCTTTGTTGTAACTTAACTTCAAGGACTTTCTCAATTCAGATGCGTTATCCGTTGCTTTGTGCATGGCTGTCATTCGAGCAGCGTGCTCTGCCGCAATAGAATCCAAAATGGCCTTAAAAAGCTGGGTATTTAAGGATTTAGGGATGAGCTCGGTAACAATTTCTTCCTTCTCTGGTTCAAAAAGGTAATCCTTGGCTAAGCTCCCTTGGCTCGACGCTTCCGATTTTATGGGTAAAAACGCTTCTAATTCTACCGACTGCGTCACTGCATTCACAAAACGATTATAGACCAAAACTACACGGTCCACCTCTTTGGATTGGAAGAGGCGCATTATTTCTTTACTTACAACAGCAGTACGCTCAAACGAAACAGCGCCAACGACGTCTTCGTGAGGAGCAAGGGTATCGTTACTTAAATAATGATCTGTCTTTTTAATAACATCCTTAATTTTCTTTCCGAGGCAAATAACGGACACTTGGCTCGACGGAAACTCGTCCTTAATCAACGTATTGACCTTTTTGACAACGTTGCTGTTGAATCCTCCGCACAAGCCTCTATTGGATGTTATTGCAACGATTAATACCTTATTATTTCCACGGTCCTCTGCGAAGGCATTTTCCGAAAGATCTAACGTGCTGCTCACATTTTCTAAGATGTCGCGCAATTTTGAAGCGTAAGGACGCAACCGTGTAATGGCATCCTGGGCTCGTTTCAATTTGGCTGCAGACACCATTTTCATGGCAGAAGTTATCTGCATGGTGGAAGAAACTGAACTAATGCGGTTGCGTATTTCCTTTAAGTTAGCCATCCTTGGTGCCTTTTATTAATATTTAGATGCGACTTCTTTGGCTTTGGCTGCAAGAACATCCGTAAGTTCATCGGAGAATTGACCTGCTTTCAAGGAGGCGAGTACCTCTGCATGTTGGTTTTCCAACAAGGTCAAATACTCTTTTTCAAACTCCTTTACTTTGGCAACAGGCACGCTTTGAATCAATCCCTTTGTACCCACATAAATAATGGCAATTTGCTGCTCAACAGGAAACGGATCTCCTTCGCGTTGTTTAAGAATCTCCACATTCCGTGCGCCTTTGTCCAATACGGATTTTGTTGCTGCATCCAGGTCTGAACCGAATTTAGAAAAAGCCTCTAATTCTCGGTACTGTGCTTGGTCCAACTTAAGCGTACCAGCAACTTTCTTCATGGACTTAATTTGGGCCGAACCTCCAACGCGAGAAACGGAAATTCCCACGTTAATGGCGGGACGTATTCCCGAATTGAACAAATCGGACTCCAAGAAAATCTGCCCATCGGTAATCGAAATTACGTTCGTAGGAATATAGGCCGAAACGTCTCCCGCTTGGGTTTCAATGATAGGAAGCGCCGTTAGAGATCCTCCACCCTTTACTTTTGCTTTAAGGGATTCTGGAAGATCATTCATTTGGGCAGCGATGCTGTCGTCGTTAATCACTTTTGCTGCACGCTCCAAAAGTCGAGAATGCAAGTAGAAAACATCCCCTGGATACGCCTCACGGCCTGGAGGGCGTCGAAGCAACAAAGAAACCTCACGGTAGGCCACCGCTTGTTTGGATAAATCATCGTATACAATCAATGCTGGCTTACCCAAATCTCTGAAATACTCTCCAATAGCGGCACCTGTCATGGGAGCATAAAACTGCATTGGTGCGGGATCAGAAGCATTCGCTGCAACGATAACGGTATAAGCCATGGCGCCCGCGTCTTCCAATTTTTTTACGATTCCGGCTACTGTTGATCCTTTCTGACCAATAGCCACATAGATACAGAAAACAGGTTCTCCACGGTCGTAAAACTCTCGTTGGTTAATAATGGTATCAATCGCCACGGTTGTTTTACCCGTTTGACGGTC